>DASVGA010000409.1:0-2230 GCA_036379795.1 Actinomycetota bacterium
CCCCGGTAACGGTGAGGGCGCGCCCGGCTGCGACCACACGGGGACCGGGCAGCACACCGCGATCGATCGCGCCGGCGAGCTCGCACGTTCCGAGCCCGCCCAGGTCGCGCACGGTGGTCACGCCGTTCACGAGATGCTTCCGAGCGTTGACGGTGGACTTGATCGTCGCGAGCGCGAGCCCCATCTCCGAGGCCTCGCGGGCGAAGTCGGGACCGCCGTCGAAGTTCAGGTGCACGTGGCAATCGACGAGGCCCGGGGTGAGGGTGCGCCCGGCGCCGTCGACCGCTCGGGCCGACCGGGCCTCACGAGGGGCTCGCGTGTGGGGCCCGACCCAGGCGATGCGATCGCCGTCGATCAGCACGCCCTGGCGCCGTCGCACCCGGTGCCCGTCGAAGAGCGTGACGCCGCCGATGTAGGTGCGCGCCACGACGGATCAGCTCACCCAGGGCGGCACGACCACCGAGCCGTCGTCGGCGCGCACGAGCTTCGTGTCGGCGAGCATCGTCACGACGATCGTGACGCCGTCGTCGCCGGCTTCCAGGTGGTGCACCGCACCGGTCGGCACGACGACGGAGTCGCCGGCCACGAGGTCGAACGACTCCTCGTCGATGTGCACGGTGCCGGTGCCCGATTCCACGACGAACACGTCGAGATGGTCGTGGTGGTGCCGCGGCAACGCGCCGGCGGCGGGCAGCTCGATGCGGAACAGCGCCGCCTCGTGCGCCCCGCGGCTCGGCGCGGCGAGGCTCGTGATCATGTTGCCACCCAGCTCGAAGCTCGGATGTTCCTCAGCGCGTTCGACGGGCACGGCACGGACCTCCTGGGGGTCGGCGGGACGGGCGCATCTTCCCACTCGTGAGCCGGCGCCGGCGGACGCCGTCACGCGAGGGTGGCACCGGACGGCAACGGGTACCATGCCCCGCGTCGCGCGGGCGCCCGGCCCGCCACAACGGGGAGGCGAGGGTGTTCGACGTCGCGAGATCGGCCGTCGAAGCCGCGCGCAGGGCCGGTGCGGAGTTCGCCGACGTGCGCGCGGGCATCGACGAGACCGAGTCGCTCACGGTGCGGAACCAGGAGATGGAAGGCATCGACCGCTCGACGTCGGCGGGCGTCGGCATCCGGGTCGTGGTCGGCGGACGGTGGGGGTTCGCTGCCACCTCGCGCCTCAACGACGCCGAGATCGATCGCACCGCGCGCCTCGCCGTCGAGATGGCCAGGGCGGCACGGCGGCTGCCGGGCGACCCCGTCTCGCTCACGCCCGTCGAGCCGGCCCGCGATTCCTGGCGCACGATCGTCAAGGAAGACCCGTTCACGGTTCCCCTCGAGGAGAAGGTCGCGCTGCTCATGGAGGCGACACGCCAGATGCAGGAGGTGCCGGGCCTGTCGTTCGCCGAGGCCGGGCTCGACTTCTTCCGGCGCTCGACGTGGTTCGTCTCGAGCGAGGGCGCCGAGATCGAGCAGGTCGTGACGCACTCCGGCGGAGGCATCGAGGCGGTCGCGGTCGGTGACGGCGACATGCAGCGGCGCAGCTACCCCAACTCGTTCCGTGGCCACGTCAAGGCGGCAGGCTACGAGCACATCCGCACGCTCGGGCTGATCGAGGAAGCCTCGCGCATCGGCCACGAGGCCGTCGCGCTGCTCGACGCGCCGGAGTGCCCGAGCGAGGTCACGACGCTCGTGCTCGACTCGGGCCAGATGGAGCTGCAGATCCACGAGTCGGTCGGGCACCCGGTCGAGCTCGATCGCGTGCTCGGCATGGAAGAGGCATACGCCGGCTCGTCGTGGCTCTCCCCCGGCGACGGCGGCTCGGTGCGTTACGGCAGCGACCTCGTCTCGATCACCGCCGACGCCACGCTCGCCGGCGGGCTCGGCAGCTTCGGCTACGACGACGAAGGGGTGCCGGCCCAGCGGGTGCCGATCGTGGTCGACGGCATCTTCCAGAACTTCCTGTCGAGCCGCGAGACGGCGGCAACGATCGGGCAGACGTCCAACGGCACGAGCCGGGCCGACGGATGGAGCCACCTGCCCCTGATCCGCATGACGAACATCTCGATCGAGCCACGGGAAGGCTCGCTCGCCGAGATCATCGCCGACACCGACGACGGCATCTTCATGACGACGAACAGCTCGTGGTCGATCGACGACAAGCGCATCAACTTCCAGTTCGGGTGCGAGCAGGCCCGGCGCATCGAGCACGGCAAGCTCACGACCCTCTACAAGAACCCCAACT
>DASVGA010000410.1:0-8649 GCA_036379795.1 Actinomycetota bacterium
CCACGGAGTACGGGCTGCTGGAGGCGCTCGTGACGAACCCGGGCAAGCTGCTCACCCACCAGTGGTTGCTGCGCAAGGTCTGGGGTCAGGGCTACGGCACCGAGACGACGTACCTGCGCACCTACGTGCGATCCCTGCGCAAGAAGCTCGGCGACGACGCGCAGGCGCCTGCCCTGATCGTGACCGAGCCGGGGGTCGGGTACCGCTGGATCGCTGAAGCGGCGCACGAGTAGCCGTCGTTCCCGTCCTGTTCGTGCGAACATGCCGCGGTGCCCGTCGAGCTCGAGGTTCCGCGCCGCACCGGCGGCGGTCCGCTGAAGCGGCTGTTCCTCGGCCGGGCGATCGCGTCCGAGAAGGCCGAGCATCAGCTGCTGCCGAAGTTCCTCGCCCTGCCCGTCTTCTCCTCAGACGCGCTCTCCTCGAACGCGTACGCCACCGAGGAGATGATGCTCGTGCTCGTGGCGGCCGGCGCCGGTGCGCTCGGCCTGCGCCTTCCGATCGCGCTCGCGATCGCGGCCCTGCTCGCCATCGTGGTCACGTCGTACCGCCAGACCGTGCGCGCCTATCCGACCGGCGGCGGCTCGTACATCGTCGCGCGCGAGAACCTCGGCATGATCCCCGGCCTCGTGGCCGCGGCCGCGATCCTGACCGATTACACGTTGACCGTGGCGGTGAGCATCACCGCCGGCACGAGCGCGATCGCCACGGTCGCGCCCGACCTGCTCGTACCGATCAGGGTGCCCATCGCGGTGGGGCTGGTCGCACTCGTCACGCTCGCGAACCTGAGAGGCGTGAAGGAAGCCGGCTCGCTCTTCGCGATCCCGACCTACGGGTTCGTGGTCATGGTCGCCATCACACTGGTGACGGGCTTCGTGCGATGCCTCGGCGACTGCCCCACGGCCGAGACCGCCGACCTGCACATCGAGGTCGAGCACACGCTGTCGCTGTTCCTGATCGCGCGCGCGTTCTCGTCGGGGGCCACGGCGCTCACCGGCGTGGAAGCGATCGCCGACGGCGTGCAGGCGTTCCGCCGCCCGCAAGCGAGGAACGCCGCCACGACGCTCGCGGTCATGGGGGCGGTCTCGATCACGATGTTCCTCGGCATCACGGCGCTCACGCAACTGCTGCACGTGCGCATCACGGAAGAGATCGCCCACGAGTTGCCCGTGCTCGCGCAGATCGGCGACACGGTGTTCGACGGTGGCTTCATGTACCTCGCGCTGCAGGTCTTCACCGCCGGCATCCTGATCCTCGCGGCCAACACGGCGTTCCAGGACTTCCCGAGGCTCGCCTCGATCCTCGCGCGCGACCGGTTCATGCCCTCGCAGTTCCGCAACCGCGGTGACCGGCTCGTGTTCTCGAACGGCGTCGTGGTGCTCGCCGGGCTCGCCGCGCTGCTGGTCTGGCTCTTCGATGCGAACCTGACCCGGCTGATCCAGCTCTACGTGGTCGGCGTGTTCACCGCGTTCACCCTGTCGCAGGCGGGCATGGTCCGTCGGTGGTTGCGCACCCGCGAGGGCAACTGGCAGCGCAGCGCGATCATCAACGGCGTGGGAGCGGCGACCACGGGCATCGTGCTAGTGGTGGTCACGATCACGAAGTTCGCCGGGGGTGCGTGGATCGTGATCGTGGCGATGCCGATCATCGTGCTGTTCTTCTGGGGGGTGCACCACCACTACGAGCACGTGGCCCGCATCCTCAAGGCCCGCCGGCTCACCGGACGCGACGTGGCGTCGGGCACGATGCTGCTGCTCGTGCCCGACCTGGGACTTGCCACGCGCGACGCGGTCGCCTACCTGCTCGCGGTGCGCCCGGCCGAGTTCTCGGCGCTCTACGTCGGACCATCGGAGGCCTACGACCGGGTGACCTCGGAATGGTCGGTGGTCGCGCCGCGCATGGGGGCGCTCGAGCGCCTCGACGGCGCCGATCGGCATCTGGTGCGCAGCGTGCGCCGGTTCGTGCGGGCCATGCCACGCCACGAGGGTGACCGGTTCCTGACGGTGATCATCCCCGAGTTGCTGCCTCGCAACACGTTCTGGCAGTTCCTGCAGCATCGCGAAGCGTTCCTGCTCAAGACGGCGTTGTTGTTCGAGCCGCGGGTGGTGGTGACCGACGTGCCCCTCGTGCCGGCCGAGGAGCGCCCGAGCTGGCTCGGGGATCGCCCTCTCGAGCCCGAACGCACCGTGGTGCTCGTGCCGGTCTCGGCCGTGCATGACCCGGCCGTGCGTGCCGTGATCTACGGCAAGTCGCTGAATCCCACCTCGATCGAGGCGATCTACATGGTCACCGACCCCGACGAAGTGCGGGGGGTTGTCGAGGAGTGGCACGAGCGTCAGCTCGACGTTCCGCTCGTGATGGTCGAGGCGCCGTTCCGTGATCTGGGTCCGCCGCTGCTCGAGGAGATCCGATCGCACACGTCACGCGGCGACACGATCGTGACCGTCGTGCTCCCCGAGCTCGTGCCCCGCCATTGGTGGGAGAACCTGTTGCACAACCAGACCGCGCTCTTCTTCAAACGCGTGCTGTTGTTCGAGCCGGGGGTCGTGGTCACGAGCGTGCCGTTCCATCTCTCGGCGCCCGAGGTTCCGTCGGGCCCTGCCTCCGTGGACGATGCCCCGCCGAGTGGCGGGGGAACGCCGGCCTCGTAGGCTGGCCGCCGCATGGCCAACAGCGAGGCACCGATGGCGCCGGCCGGCGTGCTCAAGCGCGTGGTGCTCGGCCGGGCGTTCTCGAGCGCTGGGCTCGAGCACACGTTGTTGCCGAAGGTCTTGGCCCTGCCCGTGTTCGCCTCCGACGCGTTGTCGTCGGTCGCCTACGCGACGGGCGAGATCCTCATCGCCCTCACCCTCGTGACGCTCAGCCCTCAGCCCTACGTGATGCCGATCGCCGCCGCGATCGGCACCCTGCTGATCATCGTCGTGGCTTCGTACCGCCAGACGGTTCGCGCGTACCCGAGCGGAGGCGGCGCGTACATCGTGAGCCGGGAGAACCTCGGCACGGTGCCCGCGCTCGTCGCCGCGTCGGCGCTGCTGTTCGACTACATGATGACGGTGGTCGTGTCGATCGTGGCCGGGGTGTTCGCGATCGGTTCGGCGCTCCCGCTCGCTAACGAGCACAAGGTGCTGCTGTCGGTGGGATTCGTGATCTTCGTGACGCTGGCCAACCTGCGAGGGTCACGGGAGTCGGGCACCCTGTTCGCGATCCCCACCTACGGGTTCGTGCTCTCGATCGGCGCGCTGCTCGCGATCGGGCTCGCACGATGCGTCACGGGTTGCCCCGAGGTCGGTCTCGAGTCCGAGCCGCTGCACAACGCGGCGACCACGGCCGGCGCCATCGGTCTGTTCGCGGTGCTGCGCGCCTTCTCGCTCGGCGCGACGGCGCTCACCGGCGTCGAGGCGATCTCCAACGGGGTGCCCGCATTCCGCCGGCCCCAGGCACACAACGCCGCCACGACCCTGGCGATCATGGGCGCGATCTCGGTCTCGATGTTCCTCGGCATCTCGTGGCTCGCCACCCACGTCGATGGTGTGATCGCGAGCGAGGAACGATCGGTGGTCGCCCAGATCGCGATCGCGGTCTTCGGCAACAGCTCGATCGGCTTCTACGTCGTGCAGTTCTTCACGGCGACGATCCTGATCCTCGCCGCGAACACCGCCTACCAGGACTTCCCGCGCCTGGCCTCGATCCTGGCGCGTGACCGGTTCATGCCGAGCCAGTTCGTGAACCGTGGCGACCGGCTCGTCTTCTCCAACGGCGTGATCGTGCTCGGCGCCCTGTCGTGCCTCATGATCTTCGTCTTCGACGCGAGCCTGTCGGTGCTGATCAACTTCTACGTGGTCGGCGTCTTCACGTCGTTCACGCTCTCGCAGACGGGCATGGTGCGGCACTGGATCGTCGAAGGCCGAACGGGTGAGGGCGCCGCGACCGGCTGGCGGCGTTCGATCGTGATCAACGTGGTCGGCGCGGTGACCACCGGCGTCGTGCTCATCGTCGTGGTCGTCTCGAAGTTCGGGCAGGGAGCCTGGCTCTCGATCCTGATCATGGCGGTGCTCGTGCCGTGCTTCTACTCGATCCATCGCCACTACACGAGCGTCGGGCGGCAGCTACGGGCGGGACGGGTGCACGGCGACGACGTGGGACAGAACCACCTCGTGCTGCTCGTGCGCGACTTCGACGTCGCGACCGCCGAGGCCGTCGGCTACCTGCGGTCGTTCCGCCCCGAGGACATCCGGCCGGTGTTCCCCACGAAAGGTGGCGAGGTCGCGCGTGACGTGCAGCTGCGCTGGCGCACGTTCGTCGGCCCGGGCATCCCCGATCTCATGCCGATCCCGCCGGGGAACCTCACGGCCGGCATCCGCGACGTCGTCGACGCGATCGAGCGCGGCCCGACCGACTTCGTCACCATCGTGGTGCCCGAGCTGCTGCGTCCGCAGGGGCTGTTCTCCTACCTGGTGCGCAACCGCGACCTGGTACGGCTCAAGGCGAGCATGTTGCGCACGCCCAACGTGGTCGTGACCGACGTGCCGGTCGTGCTGGAGGAAGGCACGCCGGCGTCGGCCGGGGGCAAGCCGCTGATCCCGCACCGCACGGTGACGCTGGTGTTCGTCTCGTCGGTCAACGACGTGTCGATCCGAGCGGTGAACTACGCCCGCACGCTCGACGCGACCGTCACGCGAGCCGTCTACTTCGATCTCGACCCCGAGGCGGCGCATTCCATCGGCGACGGCTGGTTCGACGTGGTCGAGGGCGTGCCGCTCGACATCGTCGAGGCGCCCTTCCGCGACCTGTCGACGCCGATGGTCCAGGAGGTGCGCCGGTACACGGAGCGCCCGGGCACGATCGTCAACGTGGTGATCCCGGAGTTCATCGTCGCGAAGTGGTGGCAGCTGCCGCTGCACGGTCAGACGGCGCTGTTCGTGAAGCGGCTGTTCCTGTTCGAGGAACGGGTCGTGCTCACGAGCGTCGCCCATCAGGTCGAGACGGCCCGTGCCTCACGGCGGTCGGCCACCGCGGTGGGCGACGCCGGGCGGTAGCGCCGCTTCCCGGCCGGCGACCCGGCCTGCGGTACGGTGTCGCGAACACCCGCGCACCCACCGGAGGCGATCGACGTGAACATCCGTCCGGCAACCGCAGGCGATGCGGAGTTCCTGAAGACGATGCTGTTCGAGGCCGCCCGCTGGAACCCCGATTGGCCCCGTGAGCCCATCGAGGAGGTCCTCGACGAGCCGGTCCTGCGCCGCTACCACGAGGGATGGGGCCGGCAGGGCGACGGTGGCGTCGTCGCGGAACTCGACGGCTCCCCGGTCGGTGCGGTCTGGTACCGACAGTTCACCGAGGACGAGCCCGGCTACGGCTTCATCGACGAGAAGACGCCCGAGCTCTCGGTGGCCGTGCAGCCGCTGCACCGTCGCAAGGGCATCGGCGGCACCCTGCTGCGAGCGGCCATGGTGCAAGCCAGGGAAGAGGGCTTCCAGGCGCTCTCACTCTCCGTCGCCGTGCACAACCGATCGCGCATGCTGTATCAGCGAGCCGGCTTCGAGAAGGTCGCCGAAGACGGCGACCACTGGACGATGCTCGTCAACCTCTGAGGCTTGGCCCCGCCGGCCGGTGGCCGTTGCCTGTGGTAGCCGACGCGTCGAGGGCGGCGTACTCGGCTCGCACCTTGGTCCAGCGGCGTCGCACGTACCAGGCAGCCGCGATCAGACAGAGACCCGCGATCGCCCACGAGAAGGGCTGCAGCGCGTGCTCGACCGTTTCCCAGCGGTCGCCGAGCTCGAAGCCGAGCCATGCCAGGGCGTACGTCCACGGCAGGCACCCGAGCGTCGTGTAGATCGTGAAGCGCCAGAAGGGCATGCGCACGACGCCGGCCGGCAGCGAGATGAAGGTGCGGATCACCGGCATCAGCCGCGAGAAGAAGACCGCGGCGTCTCCGTAACGCTCGAACCAATCGTGCGCCTTGTCGACCTCGTGCGGCCTGATCAGCAGGTAGCGCCCGAACCGGTCGACGAGCGGGCGGCCGCCCACCGCGCCCGCCCAATACGCGAGCCACGATCCGACCAGGTTGCCGACGGTGCCGGCCATGCCCACCCAGAACAGCGAGAGCTCCTCGCCCGGGGCGGCGAACCCGGCCGAGGCGAGCGCCCCGCCGAACAGCATCGTGACCTCGCTCGGGATCGGCACGCACGCCGATTCGAGCAGCATCAGCACGAACACCGCCACGTAGCCGTACCCGGCAACGGTGTCGATCACGAACTGGTGCAGCCAATCGAGCATGCTCGTTCAAGTCCTCGGCTCGGGAATACGAAGACGGTACCAGTGCGTTCTCGGGCGACCGGGGGCGGTCCTTCAGCCCTTTCCCGAGCAGCACGCACTTGACACTTCTCCCCACCGACCCGTAAAGGTTCCCCGCCATGGCCACCGGAAAGACCCTCGTGGTCGTCGAGTCGCCCGCCAAGGCGAAGACGATCGAGAAGTACCTGGGCGGCGACTACGCTGTCCGCGCTTCGTATGGGCACATCCGGGACCTCGGCAAGGGCTACGGCGGGCTCGGCGTCGACGTCGAGCACGCGTTCGCGCCGGACTACGTGGTGCCGGAGGATTCCAAGCGGCACGTCGGCGAGCTCAAGAAGGCGCTGAAGGCCGGCTCGGGCGACCTGATCCTCGCGACGGACTACGACCGCGAGGGCGAGGCCATCGCCTTCCACGTGGCCTCGCTGCTGGGCGTCGACCCTGCGACCGCGAAGCGCGTGACCTTCACCGAGATCACGCGCGACGCGATCCTCGAGGCGTTCGGCGAGCCGCGCGCGATCGACCTGAAGCTCTTCGATGCGCAGGAGGCCCGCCGCATCCTCGACCGGCTCGTCGGCTATCGCATCTCGCCGCTGCTCTGGAAGAAGGTCCGCCCCGGCCTGTCGGCCGGCCGCGTGCAGTCGGTCGCGGTGCGGCTGATCGTCGAGCGCGAGCGCGAGATCCGGGCGTTCAACCCGGTGGAGTACTGGAGCGTCGACGTTCGTCTCACGCCCGAGGGCGCCGACCCCGAGCAGCCGTTCACCGCCCGTCTCACCCAGGTGCCCGAGGGCAAGCTCGCCGCCTCGCCCGACAAGAAGGGCGTGCTGCTCGGCGCGGAGGCCGACGCCGCCGAGCACGTGGCGCGACTACGCGGAGCCACCTACCGGGTCACGAACGTCGAGAAGAAGGAGCGCAAGCGCTCGCCGGCGCCGCCCTTCACGACCTCGACCCTGCAGCAGGAAGCTGCGCGCAAGCTCGGGTTCACCGCCCGCAAGACGATGACGCTCGCCCAGCGTCTCTACGAGGGCATCGACCTTCCGGGCGAGGGCTCGGTCGGGCTCATCACCTACATGCGAACCGACTCGGTGAACATCGCCGACACGGCGCTGCGCGAGGTGGCCGAGCTCGTGAAGACCGAGTACGGCGAGCGCTACTCGCTCGCCGAGCCGCGACGCTACAAGACCCGCAGTCGCAACGCGCAGGAGGCGCACGAGGCCGTACGACCGACGAGCGTGATGCGCACGCCGCAGCGGGTCGCCGCCGCGCTCGAGCGCGATCAGCTGCGGCTGTACACGATGATCTGGCAGCGCACCATGGCCACCCAGATGGCCGAGGCACGATTCGATCAGGTCGGCGTCGACGTGGAAGCGGTCTCGGCCGACGCGACGTACGGCTTGCGTGCGACCGGCCAGACGATGACCTTCGACGGGTTCATCCGCGTCTACAAGGAAGGCCGCGACGAGGGCCCCGACGAGGACGCCGAGAAGACGCTTCCGGTGCTCACGGCCGAGCAGGTCTTGCGCATGCTCGAGGTGCTTCCCGAGCAGCACTTCACCCAGCCGCCCCCGCGGTTCTCCGAGGCGTCGCTCGTGAAGACGCTCGAGGAGCTCGGCATCGGGCGCCCCTCGACCTACGCGTCGATCATCGAGACGATCCAGCGGCGCGAGTACGTGACGCTCGAGGAGAAGCGGTTCACGCCCACCGATACCGGCGAGGTCGTCACCGACAAGCTCATCGAGCACTTCCCCGACGTGGTCGACGTGACGTTCACCGCGTACATGGAGAAGGAACTCGACGACATCGCCGAGGGCGACCTGCGCAAGATCACGATGCTCGAGGAGTTCTACGGTCCGTTCGAGCGCGCCCTCGAGAAGGCGGAGCACTCGTTCGAGCGGTTCGTGGAAGAGCTCGACGAGGACTGCCCGGTGTGTCCGACCGAGGGTCGCGATCCCGGGCGCCTCGAGGTCAAGCTCGGCCGCTACGGCAAGTTCGTCGGTTGCACGAACTACCCCGAGTGCCGCTACATCCGCAACATGGACGGAAGCGTGCGCCCCGAGCCGGAGATGCTCGACGAGACCTGTCCGGAGTGCGGCAAGCAGCTGCAGCGCCGGGTGGGGCGCTACGGGCCGTTCACGGGGTGCAGCGGGTATCCCGACTGCCGTTACATCAAGAAGGACCCGCCCGTCTCGACCGGGGTCACGTGCCCGCAGTGCGCGCAGGGCGAGCTGATCGAGAAGCGCAGCCGGTTCGGATCGATCTTCTACAGCTGTAGCCGCTACCCCGAGTGCGACTGCGCCGTGGGCAACCCGCCCGAGAAGGACCATCCGTGCCCGGAGTGCGGCTCGTTGCTCCTTCGGCGCC
>DASVGA010000411.1:0-6013 GCA_036379795.1 Actinomycetota bacterium
CCGGCCTCGCTGCCGGTCTCGTCCTGCCAGAAGAGCACGCGCTCCCCGTCGAGCGTGAGGGCGCCGGAGACGACGCCGACGGGGTGGTCGGTGACCTTGCGGCGATCCCCGGTGTCGCGGTCCCAGACGTGGATCTGGTAGACCCCGCTCTCGGTGCTCCAGAAGACGAGTCGTTCGGGAGCGTGGCGCGCCCACCTCGGGAACGACACGGTCGGAGCGCGGAAGCGGCGCTCCCACGCCGGCATGTGATCGGTCATGACTGGGAGCTTATCGGTCGTGCGACCGGAAGCACCGCCCCTCGGTCGGCGGCGAGCGCCCGCCAGACCCGCTCTGGTGTGAGCGGAAGGTCGAGGTGCCGCACCCCCCACGGCGACAGCGCATCGATCACCGCGTTCTGCACAGCAGGGGTCGAGCCGATCGTGGCCGACTCCCCGATGCCCTTCACGCCGAGCGGGTTCACAGGCGTCGTTGTCTCGGTGCGCGCCGTCTCGAAGTGCGGGAACTCCGCGGCGGTCGGCATCGCGTAGGTCGTGAGCGTCGACGTGATGGGGTTCCCTTGGTCGTCGTAGCGCACCTCCTCGTACAAGGCCTGCGCGATGCCCTGCGCGAGCCCCCCGTGCACCTGGCCCTCGACGAGCGCGGGGTTCAGCACGCGGCCGCAGTCGTCGACGGCGACGTGACGCACCAGTCGCACGTCGCCGGTCTCGGTGTCGACCTCGACGACCGCGATGTGCGCGCCGAACGGGAAGGTCGACGCCGGCTCGCGGTAGACGCCCTCGGCCAGCAGGCCGGGCTCCATGCCGTCGGGAAGCCGGGATGCGTCGGCCGCGATCTCGGCGACCCGCGCGAGCCCGATCGCGCGCTCGGGCGCGCCGCGCACCGCGAACCCTCCGCCGTCGTCGAGCTCGACGTCGTGCACATCGGCTTCGAGCGCGTGCGCGGCGATCGCGCGCGCCCTCTCGAGCACCTCGCCGCAGCGTTCGAACACCGACGACCCGCCAGCCTGCAGCGACCTCGAGCCCCAGGTGCCGGCGCCGCGCCGCACGAGGCCGGTGTCGGAGTGCACGACGCGGACCGCGTCGAAGGGCACGCCGAGCACCCCGGAGGCGAGCTGCGCGAAGGCCGTCTCGTGGCCCTGGCCGTGCGGCGACGTTCCGGTCAGGACCGTCACGGCGCCGTCGGCGTGCACCTCGACCGAGGCGAACTCCTTGGAGCTGAACGACGTGATCTCGACGTAGGAAGCGACGCCGATGCCGAGCGCGAGGTGGTCGCTCCGCTCCCGGCGGGCGGCCTGCTCGGCGCGAAGGGCGTCGTACCCGGCGAGCCGTCGCGCCTCGCCCAGCACCCGCTCGTACTCGCCGGTGTCGTAGACCGTTCCCGCCGCGGTGCGGTGGGGGAAGGCGTCGGGTTGGATCAGGTTCCGCCGGCGCACCTCGATCGGGTCGAGCTCGAGCTCGGCGGCGACCATGTCGATCGCACGCTCGACGAGCGCGGTCGCCTCGGGCCTGCCGGCTCCCCGGTAGGGGGCGACGGGCGTCGCGTTGGTGACCACGCTACGCGCGCGAGAGGCGATGCGCCCGATCGCGTACACCCCCGAGAGCATCTCCTGCGTCGTGTTCGGCAGGAACGCCGCGATCGGGTACGCGCCCATATCGGCGATCAGGTCGGCGCGCAGCCCCACGATCGTGCCGTCGCGCCGCGCGCCGACCTCGACGTGCTGCACCTGCGCGCGTCCGTGCGTGAGCGCGACCATGCCCTCGGACCGCGACTCGATCCACCGCACCGGTCGGCCGAGGCGGGCGGCGGCGGCCGCGACCGCCAGGTACTCGGGGTAGACCTGCAGCTTGGCGCCGAACCCGCCGCCCACGTCGGGCGCGATCGTGCGCACGGCCGCTCGCTCGACGCCGAGCGCGTCGGCGAGGTCGTCGCGCACATCGAAGGGGACCTGGGTCGAGACCCATGCGGTGTAGGTGCCGTCGCCGTGGGGCTCGACCGCGATGGAGTTGCCTTCCATGGGCACGGGGGCGAGACGCTGGTTCACGAACCGCGCACGCACGACCACGTCGGAGCCCTCGAGCACATCGTCGTTCCAGCTCGACGACGAGGTCGCCGCGACGTTCGATCCGTGCTCGGGCCAGAGCACGGGTGAGCCAGGGGCGAGCGCGGCTTCCACGTCGATCACGGCCTCGAGCGGCTCGTACTCGCCCACGACCGCCTCGGCGGCATCCTCGGCGTGGGCGAGCGAGTCCGCCACCACGATCGCGACCGGCTCGCCGACGAACCGCACCACGTCGCGGGCGAGCACCTCTCGGCCGAAGAGGCCTTCGAGCGTGCCGGTCGCGCCTTCGACGTTGCCGCTCGGCGGCATACGAGGCAGGTCGAGATCGGTTGCGGTGAAGACGCCGGCCACACCGGGCATCTCACGCGCGGCGTCGGTCTGCACGACGTTCACGCGCGCATGCGGCATGATGGACCGAGCGAAGACGGCCCGTAGCGCCCCCTCGATCGGCAGGTTCTCGACGTAGCGCCCACGCCCGGTCAGGAACCGTGGATCCTCGGAGCGCAGCGCCGCAACGCCGAACGTCGACGGAGGAAGCGTCGTCACGGGAGCCATGCTCCCACGACGTCGAAGGAGCGGAAGGAGCGCGCCACCCGAGGGCGCGGAACCGAGACAGGAGGGGTGCATGACACACGGACGCCTGCGCACGGAGGCTCGCCTCGTCACCGTCGCGATCGCCGCCACGCTGCTCGTCGTGCTGGTGCAACTGCCCGCGACGGCCGGAGGCGGAGGCGGCGTGCGGGCCGTGACGGTCGCCGATGGGCTCAACGGCTCCGCCGCGTTCACCTTCACGCCCAAGGGCACGATCGTCTATCTGGAGCGCAACACCGGCGAGGTGCGGTTCCTCAACCCGAAGACCGACTTCGACCGGCGCTTCTTCGACATCACGGCCGTGCGGTCCGACGGCGAGCGCGGCGCCCTCGGGGTCGCGTTGCACCCCAACTGGCCCCGCAAGCCCTTCGTGTACGTGTACGTGACGCGGTCGATCGACGGGAACATCCGCAACCAGATCCTGCGCATCCGCGAACGCAACGGACGAGGCGTGGGGTTCACCACGATCCTGTCGAGCCCCAGCCCGGCGGGCAACCACAACGGCGGACGCATCGCGTTCGGCCCCGACGGCAAGCTCTACGTGGTGATCGGCGACGGCGCCGACCCAGCGAGCTCCCAGGATCTCACCGCCAACCTGCGCGGCAAGATGCTGCGGCTGAACCCCGACGGGTCGGTCCCCCGCACGAACCCGCAGATCGACGGTCGGCGCAGCCGCATCTTCGCGTTCGGCATCCGGAACTCGTTCGGGTTCACGTTCGACCCCCAGACGGGTGATCTCTGGGAGACCGAGAACGGCCCAGAGTGCAACGACGAGATCAACCTCGTGCGGAGGGGCGACAACTACGCGTGGGGTCCGAACGAGAACTGCCCCAACACGAACCGCGACGGTCCGGCGCCGCGACGGCTTCCCGAGGTCAACTTCTCGAGCACGATCGGCATCACGGGCGCGGCCTTCTGCGATGGCTGCGGCCTTCCCGGACGCGAGGGCGACCTGCTCTTCGGCGCCTGCTGCGACGGTGGACTGCTCCGCCGCGTGACGCTCGACGCAGCTCGTGACGACGTGACGGGCGGACCCGTGACGATGCTGACCGCGCCCGGCGGATCGATCCTGTCCATGGAAGTCGGGCCCAACGGCAGCATCTACTTCAGCGACTCGAGCACCATCTACCGGCTGCGGTCCGGGTGACCGGGCGCGCCGACGCGAGTACGCTCACGAACGAGAGGTGGCCGATGGACATCGGACGACCCAAGCGCATCATCGAGATCGAGCCGGTCTCGCTGCCCCTGCCCGGGGAAGCCGCGCCCGCCGAGCCGACGCCTGCGTACCAGCCCGACGCGGAGCCTGAGCCGGCGGCACCGGACCGGCGGTGAGGCGCAGCTGGTGAGCCGCACGTGAGCCGCCCGGCCTCAACGCTCGGCAATCTCGACGTCCACGTGTCGGCCGAGCCGATCGTGGCCTGGCGGGCGTGGGCCCTCACCGGCCATCACGACGGCACCGGCCTGCTGCTGCGTCCGGTCGCCAAGCGCGCGCGCACCTGGCGCCCGCGCGAGGTCGTCGAGGCGTCGTGCCGCGCGTCGAGGTGGCACGAGGCGCCCGAGCCAGACTGCACCTGCGGCCTGCACGGCACCCACGGCATCGAGGTGCTGCGCAAGACGAGGTGCCCTGCCGTGCTCGGGCGTGTGGCGTTGTGGGGACGCGTGATCGAGCACGAGCACGGTTACCGGGCGCGCTTCGCCTATCCCCAGCGCCTGCGGCTGCTCTGCCAGTTCTGCTTCTGGAAGTCGGGAGCCCGGCGGCCCCCGCCCGAGCACGTCGGATGGTTCCCGCACGGAGAGTTGATCCCGCTCTGCGGTGAGCACCTGCAGATCGCCGAGCGCCACGGCGTGTCGCCCCGATGGCTGTTGCCCGCCGCCGACGTGGAGCAGCGGCTGCGCGACACGTACGCGGTCGACGCCCTCGCCGTGTGACCCGCTACCCGGGGCCGGGCTTCGGGGGGTTCGGCCGCCTGTGCTCGGTGGCACGGGTCAGGCGTGCTCGCAGCTCCGCTGTGGGCCCGCCCTCGCCCGCCGGCTCGTCGGCAGAGGACTCATCGGGCGCCGAGTAGATCTGCTCGCTGATCTCGTCGAGGCGTCGTTCGGCGTCGAGCGCTCGTCGCTCGGCGACATGCACCCGGCGCTCCAGGGCGGCGAGCGCCTGCAGCCGCTCATCGGCCAGCCGGGCGTGCTCTTCGGCTTCCGACGCTCTCGCGATCGACACGTCGCGCTCGTGCGCCGTCTCGAGCAACGCCGCGCGCAGTTCGGCCTCGTGGACGGGGGTCGGCCGAGCATCTGGGGACGCGGCGGACCGACGTCGAGCCCTGCATCGTGAGATCACCCGCCCGAACACGCTCATCACCGGCATCATCGGCCTGCGTTACGACTTCCTTCAAGGGGCAGCCGACGACATCGGCCTACGAACCGCGCTTCGAGGTGACGCACGTCACGGTCGCCGCGCACCGGTCGCTTCAAGATTCGGGCCCTTCGCTCCGATACCCGATCGAAGCACCGACCCCGAGGAACCAGCCGAGCCATGCCATCCTCCCGATCGCTCTTCCGTGCCTGCGTGGCCGTCGCACTCGTGACGGTCATGCTCGCGGGCGCCGTGCCGGCGTCGGCTCGAACACCGCTCGAGGACCAGCTCGCCACCCGCGCCGAGATCGAGCGCACGATCGACCATCTGCGACGTGACCGAGAGCGCACCGTGCGCCGCCTGCGGGCCGAGATCGAGAGCAGCACGAACCGCATGCGACACATGATCGGCCGGGGCGCGACCTCGAACCCCGAGCGATTCCTCGAGATGCGGCGCGAGCAGGCGCAAGCACGACGCGACGCGGCCAAGCGCATCCGGCGGTCGGCGCGCGTCGTCGCCAGGCGCGTGAACGCCCTGCAGGCACGCCGCCGCTCGATCGACGCCTGGCTCGCGACGTGGGGCATCTTCCGATACTGCCCCGTTCGCGGGTGGCACTCGATCGCCGACAACTTCGGCATCACGGTGCGGCTGCCCGGCGTGCCGGTGCATCGGCACACCGGGAGCGACATCGCCGCGTACTCGGGCACACCGATCGTGGCGCCGTTCGACGGATACGCGTCGGCGAGCTCCAGCGAGCTCGGGGGTCTCGAGGTGCGGGTCACCGGTTCCCGCGGCTACGTCTACAACGCCCACCTCTCGTCGTACGGCTCGCTCGGATACGTGCGCGCCGGCACCGTGATCGGATACGTCGGCGCGACGGGCGACGCCACCATGGCGCACGACCACTTCGAGTGGCACCCCTACGGTGGGAGCGCGGTCGACGCGTATCCGTACCTCAGGGTGAGCTGCGGCTGATCGTCTCGCCGGTAGTCCACGGTGGACTATGCGCGCGC
>DASVGA010000412.1:0-10484 GCA_036379795.1 Actinomycetota bacterium
CGGCCACGAGCTCGCCGCGCACTACCGCGAGCTCGGCTCGCACGTGATCGTCACCGGCCGTGACGCCGAACGCGCGGCCGCTGCCGCGGCCGAGATCGGAGAGGGCGTCGACAGCCTCGGATTCGACCTCAGTGAGCCCCACACCATCGAAGGAGCGCTCGCATCACTTGGCCCCGTGTCGAGGCTCGTGCTCGCCGCGATCGCCCGCGACAACAACCCTGTTCGTGAGTACACCATCGACGGGGCGATCGCGCTCACCACGATGAAGCTCGTCGGCTATACGGCCACGGTCCACACCCTGCTCGACCGCCTTTCCGACGAGTCGTCGGTCGTGCTCTACGGTGGGCGGGCCAAGGATCGGCCGTATCCCGGTTCGACCACGGTGACGACGGTCAACGGCGGCATCAGCAGCCTCATCCGCACGCTGGCGATCGAGCTCGCGCCGATCCGGTTCAACGCCATCCATCCGGGCATCGTGGGCGACAGTCCGTTCTGGGCCGGCAAGCCGCTCGACACCGTCATCGCGCGCACGCCGACCAAGCGCCTCGCCACGATGGCAGAGGTCGTCGATGCGACCGTCTTCCTCCTGGAGAATCGCGCGATGAACGGCGTGAACCTCTATGTCGACGGCGGCTGGATGTTGATGTGATGCGGGAGGCGACCGGTCAGGGTGAGCCCGAGGTCCTCGACGCCATCGGTGAACGGCTCCGTGAAGAGCGGGTCAAGGCGGGCATCAGTCAGCGAGAGCTGGCTCGCAGGCTCGGCCTGTCGCCCAGCATGATCTCCCAGCTCGAGAGCGGACAGTCGAGGCCGTCGGTCGGCACGCTCTACTCGATCGTCACCGAGCTCGGCGTCTCGCTCGACCACGTCATCCGTGGTAGCGAGCTCGCCGACGGCGACGCCTCTGGAGGAGGATCATCGTCGAGCCGTTCGCCGGTCGTGCATCCGGGAGACCGGCCGGCGATCGACCTCGACTCAGGTGTGCGCTGGGAGGAGCTGGCCGCCGACCACCAGGAAGGTGTCGACTTCCTCGAGGCGATCTACGAGGTGGGCGGCGCGTCAACGCCCGATCGGTCGCTGATGCGCCACCACGGCCGCGAGTACGGGTACGTCATGAGCGGCACCCTCGGCATCGAGATCGGCTTCGACAGCTACGAGCTCGGACCGAACGATTCCATCGCCTTCGATTCGACCACCCCGCATCGTCTGTTCAACAAGGGAGACGTGCCGGTCCACGCGATCTGGTTCGTCGTGGGCCGGGAAGCCCACGGCCGAGGCACCGAGTAGCCTCCGGTCCGTTCTCTCCCTGGCCGTTTGACCGTGCCTGCGGAGCGCGCTAGGTTTCCGAGTGGTACAACGTGTCGATCGCAGCCGGAGCGGACGCGGAGGGGTAGATCGTGCGACTCCGCCTGGCTCGGCTTGCACTCATGGCACTCGTGGCATCGGGAACGATCGTGCTGCTGGCGTCGCCCGCCCAAGCCGCGGCCCGCACCGGCTACCGGCTCTCGTCGGGGGCTCCCGACGCGCTGCATGCAGACTTCTGGAACACCTGGCAGCAGGGGGCCCTGGAGCGCTTGGTAACAGACTGCCTCAATGGAGGCATCGGGTGCGGCAAGCAGATCGGCTGACCCGGCCGTCCGCCGGCCGGGACCGCTTCCTGGCATGCAGGCATACTGTGTGGGCACGCGAGATATGGAGGGTCGATGCCCATCACACGACTGAACCATGCTGTGCTCTACGTGCGCGATCTCGCCACGAGCGTGCGGTTCTACACCGACGCTCTCGGGTTCCGCGTCATCCCGATGACGCCCGACGGATTCACCGGCGCGGCGTTCCTGCAGGCGCCCGGCTCGATCAACGATCACGATCTGGGGCTGTTCGAGGTCGGATCCGGAGTCGGCGCCTCCGGTGCTGGGCGGTCGACGGTCGGGCTCTACCACCTGGCGTGGGAGGTCGACACGCTTGCGGAGCTCGAACGGTTGGCCGGCGTGCTGGCGGAGCACGGGGCCCTCGGTGGTTCCAGCGATCACGGAACGACGAAGAGCCTCTACGGCGTCGATCCCGACGGGCTCGAGTTCGAGATCGCGTGGATCGTGCCCGCCGACCGGCTCGACGACGATGCGCTGGCGGCGAGGAAGCGCATCGGTCGGCTCGACATCGAAGGCGAGAAGCGGCGATACGGCGCTGACACCCCCGGAGGCATCAGGCCCGACGATGACCGCACCCGGGCGTAGGCTGACCGAACCGGTGGTGCATCTCGACGCGGCGCTCATGGCCGAAGAAGAGGAGCTCTGGCGAGAGTTCTGCTCCACGATGTCAGCGTTCACTCCCGAGCAGGCGATCGCCCCCGGCTACTTCGAGGAAGGCTGGTCGGCCAAGGACGCGATGGCGCACATCGGCACCTGGCTCGCCGAGGCAGGAGTGGCCCTCGAGCAGCTCCGCGCCGGCACCTACGTCGAGCTGCGGACCGACGAGATCGACGAGATGAACGCCCGGTTCCTCGACGCCATGCGTGACGTGTCGCTGCGCGATGTGATGTCACAGGCGACCGCTGCCCGCTCGAGGATGCTCGGCGCGTGGGCCGCGATCTCGTCACAGGAAGACATCGCCGCCGACTGGATCAGGAAGGCCGGCCCCGATCACTACCGAGAGCACCTTGCCCGGTTGCACGGATGGCTCTCGGAGCTGCAGGAACCGTGACGCAGGGTTCATCGACCAGGTTTCGGATACCGAAGGGCGAGTCCAGCGACACCCACGTCGAGGGCCACGATGCTCCAGCCGCCGAGACTCGACACGGCCAGGCGGTCGAGTTCCGGGCCGATGAACGCGACGTTGGCCGGCTGATTGAGCGAGACACCGTCTGGGTCGTCGAGCAGGATCTCCGGCTCGCCACCCGGCGGGATGCGCCAGACGCGGTCGGGCCGATAACAACCGACGAACATCGTGCCGTCAGCCGCGAGCGCGATGCCGTCGGGTTGTGAGCCGGAGAGATCCGTCACCGGTTCGGGGGCGCCCGCCGACCCGTCGTCACCGATGGGGATGCGTACGACCCGACGCCGGCTCGACTCGACCACGAGCACGGCGTCGCCGTCGGCCGACAGGCAGCATCCGTTCGGGAAGCCGGACACCGCCGCCGTCCATACCTCGGTGGTTCCACCCGGGTCGATGCGGAACAGGAGGCCGTCGTCAGCGCCCCACGAGCCGGAATCGGTCACGAACAGGTTCCCCGCATCGTCGAAGGCGGTGAAGTTGGGCACCCGCAGAGGGTGCTCGGCGGTTCCCGTCGACCACGAGGAGACGGATCCACTCGGCGTGATACGCGAGATCTCAGCGCGACCGAAGTCACATGCGTAGACGTTGCCGTCGCCGTCGAGCGTGACGCCGTACATGAACCCGCCGGTCGTCGCGATCTCGTCGACCGAGCCGTCGGCCTCGATCGCGTAGAGCTGGCCGGCCTCCCCACCCGCGTAGATGCGGCCGTCGAGACCTCGGGCGACCCCTTCGGGGTGATCGAGGCCGGTCGCGATCGTGCGCAGCCGATCGAGCACCGCTACACCTCCCGCTCGTAGGACGAGATGAGATCAACGAAGGCGCGTGTGTTCGCCCGGCGTCCGCCCACATGCAGATAGAGCACCGAGGGGCCCCGTTGCCACGCCGCCAGATACACAGGGACGTCGTTGTGGCAACACCCGTCTGGCAGGTGCCGGAACACGATCACGCCGTCGGGTACACGCTCGGGGGTGATGCGGTCGGCGGAGATCACCTCTGCACCGGCGTTGTCGCCGAACCACGTCACGAAGGCCGCAGCCCCGGCTTCGGTCCGGAACGCGAGCGCTCGAGCGACGACCCGGGAGAACGCGCCCGCGCCGGCCCCGAACGATCGCTCTGCGCCGTGCGAGAAGCCGGTCTGGCGCAACAATGCGCGCAGCTCGTCCGGGTGCACGACCTCGTTGGCCAGCCGATCGACGTCGACGATCGATGCGGTGCTCGTCATGCGAGGAAGCGCGGAAGAGGGCAGCAGCAGGTGCTCCGCGGGCGAAGGCACGGATCCTGCCGATCTCGTGGCGGAGGGGGTCGCCCCGCACCCCACGAACACCAACGCGATGACTCCGACGATGCGAGTGACACCCTTCATGCGCGACCCAACCTTCGTGACCGCACGCTGTCTTGCCGCGGGCCAGTGCCTGTCGCATGATACGGGCCATCGAGAAGGTCCGCGACGCGAATGGAGGCATCTTCATGACGGCACGGCGTCAAGGCGACATCGCTCGGCGCGACTTCCTCAAGTACGCGGGGTACTCGGGCATGGCGGTGAGCATGGCAGGCGTGCTCGCAGCGTGCCGCGACGCGGAGACGCCCCAGACCGGGGGACAGGGGTCGTCGCAAGCAACCCGGCCGCCCATCGAGCAGGAGCCCGGCGGACTCCAGGTCTTCGACTGGTCGGGGTATGGCAACGGGGACTACTACCCGAAGGAAGAGAAGAAGTTCCTGTGGGGCCAGTACGCGAAGGCGACCGGCGACACGCCCGAGTTCACGCTCTACGAGAACGACGACACCGGCTACACGAAGGTCGTGGCCGGCGCCACCTACGACGTCGCCCACCCGTGCGGGTACCGGTACAGGGACTGGGTCGACCTGGGGGTTGTGCAGCCCTGGGACACGTCGCTGATCTCGAACTTCAGCTCATTGAACCCCAAGCTCATGGAAGCCGGTCAGTTCGACGGCCAGCAGTACTTCGTGCCGCTCGACTGGGGCTTCATCGCTCCGCTGGTGAACCTCGACCACGTCGATGGCAGCGACGAGACGTTCGGCGTGCTCTTCGATGAGCGGTACGAGGGCAAGATCGCCTGGGTCGACACGCTCAACATGATGGTGGTGGCTGCCTACTTCCTCGAGATCCCCGACCCGTGGAACATGACCGACGACGAGCTCGCAGAGGTCAGGGACTTCCTCGTCTCGAAGAAGGGACTCGTACGGTTCTACTGGAACCAGTCGTACGACTTCTGGCTCGCATTCAAGAAGGAAGAGGTATGGGCCGGCTACTCGTGGCCCGACACGGTCGGGTACGCCGATGCCGCCGGCATGAACTACCGGTACATGCAGCCCAAGGAAGGGCGCATCTCGTGGGTCTGCGGACTCGGCCTGTTCGCCGATACCGAGAACTATCACCACGCCCATGAGTACGTGGACTCGTGGGCCAGCAAGGAAGCGGCGGAGTTCCTGCTCGCGTACTACTACTACGGCCACACCAACATGACGGCCGACCTCGACGTCGTGCCGGACGGTGTGCGCGCGGCGCTGGGTCTCGACGACCCGACGGTGCTCGATGAGCCGAACTCGCACCCCGAGTCCTACATCGAGCGCCGGTCGGTGTATCAGCAGTACTGGAGCGAGGTCCAGGCGGCCTGACCCGGCCGCCGGGCGGGAGCGAGCCCATGGCGACGACCGGGGGGGTGGCGGCTGGAGAAGCCGCCGACCGGGGATGGCGCCGCACCGATCGTCGAGGCACCGCCGGCCTCCTCGGCGGCCCCCTCCTGTGGTTGCTGCTGTTCTTCGTGGTTCCGGTCGGGTTCGTCGCCGCCTACAGCGTCGGCGGCGTGCAGCTGTTCCCAACCGATACGGGGATCATCTCGCTCGCGAGCTGGGAGCGTCTCCTCACCGGCGGCTCGGTCTACATGGACCTGTTCTGGAAGTCGATCGGCATGTCGCTCACGGTGTCGGCCATCGTCGTGCTGCTCGCCTATCCCACCGGCTATTTCCTCGCGCTCTGTGTTGGTCGGCGGAAATACGTGCTGCTGCTGTTGATCATCGCCCCGTTCCTGACGAGCTACCTGCTCCGCGTGCTCGCGTGGAAGGTGATCCTCGGCGACGCGGGCGTGATCAACTCGTTCCTCGCATGGGTCGGTGTGCGCGGTGCAGGCGATCCGATCACCTGGCTGCTGTACAGCCGATTCACGGTGGTGCTCGTGCTCGCCTACATCTTCGTGCCGTTCGTGGCCCTGCCCGTATTCGTCAGCCTCGACAACCTCGATCAGAGCCTGCTCGAGGCCGCCGCCGACCTGGGCGCCAGCCGTTGGCGCACGTTCCTGCGGGTCACGCTGCCGCTCAGCCTGTCGGGGGTGTTCGCGGCGTTCCTGTTCGTGTTCATCCCGACGATCGGTGAGTTCGTCACGCCCCTGCTCGTCGGCGGAACGAGCGGCTACATGTACGGGAACTCGATCCAAGACCTGTTCACCAGGGGGCTCGACTGGCAGACGGGTTCGACGCTCGCACTGTTCCTGCTGGCGGTCGTCGCGGTGCTGCTGGCACTGTTCGGGCGCTTCCTCCGCGTGCGGGCGGTCACGCCATGACTGAGATCGCGACCTCACGAGGCACGCGGCGTGCGTTGATCGGCTTCTTCGGGTTGCTGGTCGTCTTCCTGTACGCCCCGATCCTCATCCTCGCCGTGTTCTCGTTCAACGACGGTGACGTGAGCTTCCCGCTGGCGGGGTTCACGGTCGACTGGTACCGGCGCTTCTTCGCCAATCCGAAGATCCTGCGCTCGCTCGAGCGGAGCGCCATCGTGGCGGGCGTGTCGAGCCTCATCGCCGTCGCGCTCGGCGTCTCGGCAGCGATCGCCTTGGTACGCCGCCGGTTCGCCGGCAAGTCGGCAGTCTCGGCCCTCGTGTTCTCTCCGCTCGTCGTTCCCTATCTCGTGTTCGGTGTCTCGCTGCTCGTGATCTTCACCGCGGTCGACAAGTTCCTGACGTCGACGACCGGTCAGTACATCGGGCTCGGCTTGCACGCGATCGTGATCGGGCACGTCGTCGTATCCCTGCCGTACACGGTGCTCACGATCATCCCCCTGCTCGAGCGTCTGAACATCGGTCTCGAGGAAGCCGCGAAGGATCTCGGTGCGAGCCCGGGGCAGTCGTTCCGCCGTGTGACGCTTCCGCTGCTCACGCCGGCGTTGGTGTCGGCGTTCATGATCGCGTTCACGTTGTCGTTCGACGAGTACGCGATCGCATCGTTCCTCGCAGGAAGGGCGCCGACCTGGCCAGTCTACCTCTTCGCGCAGCTCCGGGTGCCGAGCCAGCTCCCGCAGCTGTTGGCCGTCTCGTCGGTGGTGTTGGTGGTCTCGCTCGGCGTGGTGATCGCCGCGGAGATCGGGCGCCGGGTCGCCGAGCGGCGCTACGGGGGAACGGTTCGCCTTCAGAACCTGCCGTAGAGCTCGCTCGCAGGGTCGAAGAACCCGCCGGCCGGCCGCGCGTGGGCGTGCCAGTGATCGGGGATCCGGCGGCGTTCGGGGTCGATGTAGTAGCCCTCGTCGCCGTATCGCTCGGTGGCGACGCGTTCGAGGTGGGCGAGCAGGCGCGCTTCGCGTTTCGGATCCGGAAGGCCATGTGTTCGCCACACCACCATCGGGGTGCGGCACACGACGCACTCGGCGACCCAACAGTCGTCGTCCTCGTGCAGCCAATCGGTCATGCGCTCCGCATCGCAGAGCATGCAGTCGTCACCGTTCGGCGGGTCCATCGAAGTCCTCCATGCGGTCGCCCTCCTCGACGCTGTGCTCGTCGAACCATCCCGCATTCGCTTCGACGGCCAGCACGTACGGGCCGTCGGGCGAGTACCTGGGACACGGCTCCTCGGTGCACGGCTCCATCTCGAGCACCGTCACGACGCGATCGCGTTCATCGATGAACGCGATCGACAGCGGGATGAGCGTGTCCTTCATCCAGAACGACCCTACGGTCGGCTCGGGGAACTCGAAGACCATGCCCTCGTCGGCGCCGAGCGAGGGTACGCCCATCAACCCACGCCGACGCTCCTCGTCGTCGTCGGCGATGCGCACCTCGAGTGACGCCCCGCCACCGAACGTGATCGTGCCGACGCCCGGCCCCTCGGGTGTGGACTCGCCGGTACACGCGGCGAGCATCGTGATCGCGCACAGCAGGGAAGCGACCCATCGCATCGTGCTCAATGGTGCCACGCGAACGCGGTTCGCTCAGGGGTGGTTGCTATCATCGCCCGAGAGCCGCCGGAGTAGCTCAGTCGGCAGAGCGCCTCCATGGTAAGGAGGAGGTCAGGGGTTCGATTCCCCTCTCCGGCTCTATGGGCGACGTAGGTACGAGTAACACGTTCATGCATCCTGCGTAGGCTCCGCTACGTCGTTGAACGCATGTTGTTAGCACGAGTCGTGCGTAGCCTAGGTCGCCCATGGTTGTTTCGCCACGCATTCCCGGCCTGGCTGCTCGATCACGCCCGCAAGTCTCACTCGCGAGCGTCGTCGCGCTGGCATTGATCGTCGCGACCCTCGGTCTGCCCCAGCGCGAGGCAGTCGCGGTTGGGGACCCGGTGATCGCCGCGGCCGGCGACATCGCCTGCGATCCGGCAAGCGGCGCCTTCAACGGCGGGCTGGGGACGGCGAACAGATGTCGGCAGCTCTACACGTCAGACCTGCTGGTCGCGAACGCCTACGAACACGTGCTGGCGCTCGGCGACGAGCAGTACGAGTGTGGCGGGGCGGCCGCGTTCGCGGCGTCCTACGACCCTTCGTGGGGCCGAGTGAAGTCGGTCACCCATCCGGTGGTCGGCAACCACGAGTACCAGACGAGCGGCGGAACCGACTGTGGCACCGGGGCGGCAGGGTATTTCAACTACTTCGGAGCCGCTGCGGGGCCGGTCGGCAAGGGCTGGTACAGCTTCGACATCGGTGCCTGGCACCTGATCGCGCTGAACTCGAACTGCACGAAGGTCTCCTGCATCGCCGGCGGTGAGCAGGAGCAGTGGCTCGCTGCGGATCTCGCGGCGAACCCGAACGACTGCACGCTGGCCTACTTCCATCACGCGGTGTTCTCGGCGGGAGGCACGGGGCCTCAGACGAACGAGAAGCTGCTGCCCTTCTGGAACGACCTGTATGCGGCCGGTGCCGACCTGGTGCTCACCGGCCACGATCACAACTACCAGCGCTTGCCCCAACTCGACGCGAGCGGGAACCCGGATCCAACGAACGGGGTGCGGGAGATCATCGTCGGCACTGGTGGCATCGCTCTCGGTTCGCCGAACTTCCCGTATCCAGGCACGGAGTTCTTCAACACGACGAACTTCGGCGTACTCGAGCTGACGCTCGGATCCGGTAGCTACAGCTGGCGGTTCCTCGGCGAGGACGGTGTCGCGATCGACGCCGGCTCCGACACGTGCGTCACCGCCCCGCCGCCGACCCCGACGGTCACCGGCTTCGACCCGACGAGCGGTCCGGAGGGCACGGCCGTGACCGTCTCGGGCACGGGGTTCACCGGCGCCTCGTCGGTCACGTTCAACGGCACGTCGGCCGCGTTCACCGTGACGAACGACACGACGATCGCGACGAGCGTGCCGACCGGGGCGAGCACCGGGCCGATCGCGGTCACGACGCCGGGTGGCACCGGCACGAGCGCCACCAACTTCACGGTCACCGCACCGCCACCGACGGGGCCGGCGATGGTGCAGCAGGTGCTCAACAAGGGCGGCGGGGGGTCGCCCCCCTCTGCGGCCTGGTCGCAGCCGACGGGTGCCGGCAACCTGCTGGTGGCCGCTGTCGGGTGGACGGGCTCGGGTTCGCCGACGGCACCCGCTGGGTGGACGCTCGCGCGGAAGGCCGGCGGCACCGCGATCTTCTATCGGCAAGGTGCCCCGGCGACCTCCGGCACGCTCGCCTTCGGCGGATCGAACATCGGCAACTGGGTACTCGACCTGATGGAGTGGAGCGGCGCGGCCACGACCGGTGCGCTGGATAGGACGGCGTCGGCCTCCAGCGGGAGCAGTGCGAACACCACCGCGAGGTCGGGCACGACCGCTGTCACATCGCAACCGAGCGAGATCGCGATCTCCGCGATCCGGGCGTTCAAGGCGCTCAGCCAGACCAACCCCACGAACGGGTTCGTGCAGGTCGCATCGGGCACGCAGGGCACGAACACGACTGGGTTCTACGCCAAGGTGCTGACCGCGACGGGCGCGCAGAGCGTGTCGGTGACGCTGAGCATCGCCGCGAAGTGGCGCGGGGTCATCGCCACGTTCCGGGGCGCATGACGCTCGACGAGCGGCGGGTGGGTCCGACCGCGCACACCGAGGCGGGACCGGTCGACGTCGTCGCCTCGTCGCCATCGAGCCCGTCCCCGCAGGTGCCCGGCCTCATCTCGGTCGGGGGTGCGAGCCGCAGCGGGAGCACCCTGTTAACCCTGTTGCTCGGCCAGCTCGACGGCGCGTTCCCCGTGGGGGAGCTCCGCTACATCTGGTCACGCGGCTGGCGCATGAACATGCTGTGCGGGTGCGGTGTGCCGTTCCGGGAATGCTCGTTCTGGAACACCGTGCTGACGAGGACCTACGGCGCCTTCGACCGGGTGCCCGCCCCCGAGCTCGAGCGCCTGCAGGACTCCGTGACCGCGATCACCCGTCTGCCCGCACTGCTGGCGGGGGCGCGGGTCCCGTCCTTCGATCGGCGAGTGCGCCGGCTCGAAGACCAT
>DASVGA010000413.1:0-2118 GCA_036379795.1 Actinomycetota bacterium
TGAGCGCGCGGATCAGCACGAAGCGGAAGACGGTGGGATCCCCGCCTTCGTGTGGACCTGCGTACCCGGTCGCCACGATCCTTCCGTCGGGCTGGATCACCAAGCCGTTGGCGCCCTGCTCGGCGCCGTCGACGTGCGTGCGCATCACGCCGTCGCCGTTGAACGTGCGATCCAGCCTGCCGTCTGGCCACAATCGCGCGAGCCCGATCGAGAAGATGTCGAAGCCGCCCGCCACCACGATGCGTCCGTCGGCCTGCAGCGCCACGGCTCCGGCGAAGATGTTGCGGAGCGGGTTCCAGGTGCCGGAATCGTGATCGATCGTGCCGTTGCCGCTGAAGGAGCGATCGAGGCGTCCGTCGGCGCGGTACCTGGCCATCGCGAAGCCGGTCGTGTTGTAGCCGGCGACCACGATGCGCCCGTTGGGCTGGATCGCGACGGTGCGCGCGTTCGCACCTCGGTACCTCGTCAACACCGTGCCGTCCTCACCGAACGTCGGGTCGAGTGAGCCGTCGCGCCGGTACCGGGCCACCTCGAAGCCCAGCTGGCCGAAGCCCGCCCCACCGACCGCGACGAGCTTGCCGTCAGGCTGGATGGCGACGTCGAAGGCCACGTCATCACCGGGCGTGAAGTTCGTCCGGACGATGCCGTCACCCCCGCCGAACGAACCGTCGAGCGCGCCGGTCGGGCGATAGCGCAGGACGGCGAACCGCCGCCAGCTGTCGGTGCCTGCGACCACGATGCGACCGTTCTCCTGGATCGCGACCGACCGCGCTTCGTCGCCGGCACCACCGGCGATGGGCGTCGTGACCATACCTCCGTCGCCGAAGCTCGGGTCGAGCGCGCCGCTCTCGTCGTATCGGGCGAGGGCGAACTCGCCGGTCTGCGACGGCCCTGCGGCGGCGCCGACCGCCACGATCGTGCCGTCGGCCTGGGTCGCCACGGCGGTCGCGAACGAACCGACCGGGAAGACGGTCGTCACCACCCCCGCATCGCCGAACGTCACGTCGAGGTCACCGTCGGTGGCGAGCGCAGGAGGCACACCCCACGTCGCCATCGCGAGGGATGCGGCCGCGACCGTGACCCCGACCTTCGAAACGATCGACCCTCGCATGCGAACCCCTCCAACGTCGGACGGCGTGGAAGGGGCGACGGTTCACCCCTTCCACGTTCCGTGGGTCACGATCGGCTCAACGTGCGGCCATCGCCTCCTCACGGACGACCGGCTCCTTCTCGAGCTCGGGAACGGGAACGATCTCCGTCCTGATCGGGATGCGGTCGCCCTGGCGGCGCCACCTCATGTAGAGGTAGATCGGGATCCCGAGCATCAGCAGGATGTAGCCCTTCGCGATCGACTCCGAGCCGGTCGCATACATGGCCCACAACGCGTATCCGAAGCCGAGGATCGCCACCACGGTGTCCCGCAGCATCTTCACGCCCGTGAACCGCTCGGGCTCTTTCACGAACAAGGCGATCTCCGCCGCCGCCGCGAAGGCGTAGGGCACCACGGTCGTGAGCGTGGCCAACAGCAGCATGAAGGTGAATTGGTCGACCAGGGTGCTCGTGTAGTTCATGAACACGAGTCCGGTGACCAGCACCGCTGCCGCGACCAGTCCGTAGACCGGCGTGCGACGCTCTCCGTGCAGCGTGCCGAAGAACCTCGGGAACAGCCCGTCGCGAGCCGCTGCCAGCGAGACGCGAGCCGTGAGCAGGATCCAGCCGTTCAGCGCACCGAAGGCCGAGATCATGCCGACGACGGCGACCCACTTGCCCCAGGTGCCGCCGAAGATCGACTGCGCGGCATCCGCGAACGGAGCGTTGCTCGTGCTCAGGGCCGCCAGCGGGATGATGCCCATCACGGCGATCGTCGCGACGATGTAGATCAGCGTCGTGATCGCCGTTCCGAGATAGGTGGCACGTGGGATCGTCCGCTCCGCATCCTTCACCTCCTCGGCCGGCACCGTTGCCGACTCGAGGCCGATGAAGGCCCACAGGGTCAGACCGACCGCAGCCGTGATGCCCTCGAGCAGCGTGAGGGCGTGACGCCCGGTCGAGCCGGTTGCCTCGAGGAACGGGGTGAAGTGCGCCGTCTCGATCGAGAAGAGCCCGATCACGGCGATG
>DASVGA010000414.1:0-2417 GCA_036379795.1 Actinomycetota bacterium
CGATGCCACGCAGGAACTCCGCGACCTGGGGCACACCACGGGCCTCGACGATGTTCTCGACGACGGCTCGGTACTCGCGCGCCAGCTCGCGTGCCCGCGTGCTCGACCCGCCCTCGTCCACGGGGTCGGCCTGCACCCAGACGGCCTCGCCGGTGCCCGGAACGCCCACCCCGACCACGGCACGCGACAGCCCGCGGATGACGAGCGCCTCGACGCCGGTGCGGGTCTGGCCGAGATCCTCGATCTTGGCGACGGTGCCGACGCGGGCATAGCGACCCTCGACCTTGGGCACCAGGAGCAAGAGGGCGTCGTCGCCCGAGGCGGCCGCCTCGGCGGCGGCGTGTGCTTCGTCGGACTCGAGCGTGAGCGTGACGACCATGCCGGGTAGCACGACCCCGGTGGTCAGCGGAAGCAACGGCAGGACCAGTTGGTCGATGTCAGGCGTATCCGTCTCGGGCATCTCGTCATCTCCCCGATGGCAGTGGGAGCGGCAGCAGCCGCCTTGCAGGTGCCACAACGACGTGCGTCCGCGCGGCTATTCCCGAGTTGTAATCCCCATTACAACTGCGCCGCGGGACCTCGGGTGAAGGTCTCCTTCCATCGGCAGCTGGCGTGAGCCATCCTTCTCACGAAGGCCCGTGTACGTCGAGGAGAGGAAGACGACCGATGCCTGACGTAGGAGGACCGACGGCCGCGAACATGCTGCAGGGTGATCGGATCGGCCTGCGGCCTGTTCGCCGCGCCGATCTCGACCGTCTCTACGCGGCGCATGTCGCGATCGAGGCTCGAGGGCGCTACTTCCCTCTGGGCGTCACGTCGGAATCAGCCTTCCGTCGCGAGTTCGACGAGAACGGGTTCTGGCAGAAGACCGAGGGGATGCTGCTGATCGGGACGCCCGACGGTGACGTCGCGGGCCACATCGAGTTCTTCCGACCGGTCTCGTACTGGGATGCCTTCGAGCTGTCGTACCAGCTGTACGACGATGGCCACGCCGGCCAGGGCTATACGACCGAGGCGGTGCAACTGCTCGTGGACTATCTGTTCGCGACCAAGAAGGAGCACCGCATCCATCTCGTCATCGCCGTCGGGAACGCGGCGTCTCATCGGATCGCCGAGAAGTGTGGCTTCGCGCTGGAAGGCACGGTGGGTGGAGCGTTCTTCAACGAGGGGCGGAATCAGGACGTCATGCTCTACGGATTGCTGCGCACCGATCCACGGCCCTGGCACGACTGACGGAGCGAGTCACGCGACCGGCTCGGTCACGACCGGAAGGCCGGCCGCCCGCCAGGCGGTCATGCCACCGACGACGGTCGCAACGGCTCGACCCTCGGCTGCGAGCAGGCTCGCCGCCACCGACGAGCGCGAGCCGCTGCCGCAGATCACTGCGATCGGAGGGCCGGGCGGAAGGTCGGCCATCCTCGCCGGCAGCTCGGCCGCCGTGAGGAACGTCGCCTGCTCGGCATGGCCGGCTCGCCACTCCGCTGGCTGGCGAACGTCGAGCAGCGTGACCTCGCCGGCGGCAACTCGGTCACGAGCATCGTGCACCGAGAGCTGATCCACGGTCGCGATCCGATGACCCGACGTGCGCCAGTCGGCGAGCCCACCGCTCAACCACCCGACCGGGGCGCGATATCCGATGCGCAGGAGCTGCCACGTGGCTTCCCAGAGGTCGTCGGCCCGGTCGAGCACGAGCACGACGTCGGCTCCGTCGGGCAGCACCGTGCCCGCCCAGGTCGAGAACGAGCTTCCGATGCTGACGTTGAGGGCGCCGGGCACGTGGCCACCGGCGAACGACTCGGGTTGGCGCGTGTCGAGCACCACGGCGCCCGCGGCCTGGCGCCGCGCGACCTGCTCGACGTCGAGCGCCGGAGGCTCCACGAGCAGGTCGAGCAGCGCAGGACCGGCCAGGTTCTGGGGACGCATGCGCTTCCAATAGGGAGGCACGGCGGGCAGATCCTGCAGATCGAGGCACTCGCGCACGAAGATGTCCTCGCTCGTGATCCGCCGGAGCATCGGGTTCGTGCGGCGTTCGTAGCCGATCGTGGTCGACAGGCGCGCGCCGATGGTCGCGCCGCAGAGCGAACCGGACACGTGGGTGGGGAAGACCTCGACGTGGTCGGGCAGCTCGAGGATCTTCGTCTGGAGCATCTCGCACATCGTCGCGGCGCTCTCGCGCGTCTGCGCCGGGCCCCCGAGCAGATCGGGGCGCGCCACGTCGCCGACGAGCAGGGCTCCGCCCGACAGCAGCACGGCTGGGTCCTCACCCACCGCCCGGTCGCGAACGAGCAGGCTCACGTGCTCGGGGGTGTGGCCGGGCGTGTGCATCACCTCGAAGGCCAGATCGCCCATCTCGACGATCTCGCCGTCCTTCACCGCCCGGTGCTCGTACCCGTAGGAGCCCTCGGCGGGCGCGAGCA
>DASVGA010000415.1:0-2205 GCA_036379795.1 Actinomycetota bacterium
TCGCCGACGTCGGCCTGGTGGGGCTCCCCAACGCGGGCAAGTCGACGTTGCTCGCCCGCCTCACGGCCGCCAAGCCGAAGGTCGCCGACTACCCGTTCACGACCCTCACGCCCAACCTGGGAGTGGCGGGTGGTGACGATCGGTTCGTGGTGGCCGACATCCCGGGACTCATCGAGGGAGCCAGCGCCGGCAAGGGGCTGGGGCACCGCTTCCTGCGGCACATCGTGCGATGCCGGGCGCTGGTGCTCGTCGTCGACCTCTCCTCGGCAGACCCCGCGGGCGATCTCCGGACCCTGCGTCAGGAGCTCGAGGCCTACGATCGTGAACTGCCGGCGAAGCCGGCCGTCGTGGTCGGCACCAAGGCCGACCTGGTGGAAGACCCCGCCGCCGCTGCGAGTGGCCTTGGTGCCGGCGTCGTGGTCACTTCCGCGGTGTCCGGTGAGGGCCTCGACGAGTTGCAGGAGCGTCTGCGCCTGCTCGCGACCGACGCCGTCGCCGAAGAGCCCGACCGGCGGTCGCACGTGGTGCTGCGGCCCGGGCGACCCCGGTTCACGGTTTCCCGTGAGACGGGCGGGCGATGGCGTGTGACCGGACGCTCCGTCGAGCGGTGGGTGCTCGAGACCGACCTCGACGACGACGGCGCGGTCGAGACCCTGCAGGCCAGGATCCGGAAGGAAGGTGTCGAACGGACGTTGGCGTCGATGGGTGCCCGAACCGGCGACGAAGTGGCCATCTTGGACCGGGTCTTCGAGTACCGGCCCGACGACGACGCGACCGTGGGCTCGGGACCGAACGCCCGGGAGGGCGACCGGTGACCGACGTCGACCGCATGCTCGCCGAGGAAGACGCCGCGTGGCGAGCGATCGGCGCAGCGTTCGAGCGCGTGCCCCATGATCGGTTCGAAGAGCCTGCGCTCACACCCGAAGGCTGGTCGCCTAAGGACGCGATGTTCCACGTGGCGGGATGGATGGCGGAGTGCGCCTGCCATCTCGAGCACATGCGCCGCGGCGTGACGGAGGTGCCGCACGAGACCCGCGAGTCGATCGAGCGCCAGAACCGGGCGTGGTTCGAGATCTCGCGCACGATGAGCCCGCAGCGGGTCCGGGAGCGCTTCGAGGAGTCGCACCGCCGCATGGTCGAGGCGTTCGGCGCTCTCGACGAACCGACGGTCGAGGCGGTCGAGTGGTTCGAGGAATCAGGAGCGCTGCATCATCGCAAGCACATCGCCGATCTCGAGCGCTTCCTCGCGCAGGCAGACGCATGAGCGCGTCGGCGATCGCTGCCTCCCCGGAGGCGCGGCAGGAGGCCACTAGGATGGGCTCCGTGAGGACCCGCCTCGGCATCATGGGCGGCACGTTCGACCCGATCCACTACGGGCACCTGGTCACCGCGGAGGAGGCGCTGGCCCAGTTCGAGCTCGACGAGGTCGTGTTCGTGCCGACCGGCCGCCCGTGGATGAAGGCTCACGGCGTCGTGTCGCCGGCCGAGGACCGGTACCTGATGACCGTGATCGCGACCGCATCGAACCCCCTGTTCGGGGTCTCTCGCATCGAGGTGGATCGCGACGGTCCGACCTACGCCGTCGAGACCCTCCGGGAGCTGAAGCACGAGCGGGGGGAGGGCACCGACCTCTTCTTCATCACCGGCGCCGACGCCGTGCTCGAGATCGTGCAATGGAAGGAGCCCGACGAGCTGTTCGCGCTCGCCCACTTCATCGCGGCCACCCGGCCGGGGTTCGATCTCGAGGCGTTCGAGGCCCATGCCCCCACGAAGCACCCGGGCATCACCGTCATGAACGTTCCCGCCCTCGCGATCTCCTCGACCGACGTGCGGACCAGGGTGCACACGGAGCGGCCGATCCGGTACCTGGTGCCCGAGGGCGTCAAGAGCTACATCGAGAAGGCAGCGCTGTACCGATGAGCCGCCGATCGGCCCCCGAGATCTCGCCGCGGCCCTCACGGGTGGAGCGCGGAGCGCGCGCCCGAAGGACCCGCCGGGGTATCGCCGTCGGTGTCGCCGCCGCCCTCGCGATCGGAGGCCTCGGTGTCTATCTCGCGACACGTGATGGTGACGGCGACGTCGCCCCCACCCCCGGTGTCGTGACAGGAAGCCGGGAGCCGCCCGCCTCCACGCTGTTGGCACTCGAGGTCACCGGCGGAACGACGCCGGCGCTCGCGATGATCGGCGTGCCGGCCGACGGCGATC
>DASVGA010000416.1:0-2402 GCA_036379795.1 Actinomycetota bacterium
GCACACGTTGTAGAAGGCGCGGATCTCACCGGCATCGTTGCGCACGATGAAGATCGACTCGCCGGCGATGTCGCGCACGATGTGATCGCCGGGGTTCGGGATCTCTTCGGCACGCCCGGCGCAGATCCACTCGCCGAACCAGATGCGCTCGCGCTCCTGCTCCCACACCTCGAGGCTCGCGTAGTCGGCACTGCCGAGCGTCGGACGGGGCTGCCACTCGACCTCGTCGTTGCGGATCTTGATCTCCTGCTCGGTCTTGGCCATGTCGATGCTCACCCTTCAACTGGAACCGCGCCGGATGACACGGATACCGCAAGGATAGGGCCTTAGCCGCCCGGCTGTTAGCCCGGAACCGCCAGTGATGCTGCGGAAATCGCACGGCCAACCCATATCGTCTGCGAGAATCGCAGACAGACCATGCCCACCCCACGCTTCGACGACCTCGACCTTCGCATCATCGATGCCCTCGCCGAGGACGGCCGCCGCCCCTTCACCTCGGTCGCGGCGGAGCTCGACGTCGCGGAAGCCACGATCCGATCCCGGGTCGCGAGGCTGCAGCGCATCGACGCGATCCGATTCGTCACCGACGTGAAGCCGCACGAGCTCGGACTGCTCTTCGCGTACCTCGGCGTGCGCCTCGGCGGACGCGAGGTACGCAAGGCGATCGAGGGCCTCTGCCGCATCCCCGAAGCCGTCTACGTGATCGAGTGCACAGGCCACTACGACGTGCTGGTCGAGATCGTCGCGCAGGATGGTGACGACCTGTTGCGCGTCATGCAGAGCGAGGTGCGAGCGGTGCCGGGCGTGGTCGAGGTCGACTCGTTCGTGGGGCTGCGCATCGCCAAGGGCACGTTCCGCTACACCGACCTCGGCCGGGCCGGCGAGCCCCCGAGCCGATGACGTGGCGCGCCGCTACAAGCGAGCGTCGGCGAACTTCGTGATCTCGTCGGTGTGCTCCGGGTAGTGGTCGAAGGTCTCGTCGGTGAACCACGTGGCGGCCGCGTCGTCGACCTCGGTGAGGGCCTCGAGCGCGGTGCGTGCCTTCATGCGCGCGGCCTCGGCGGCGGCGACAGCCTGCTCCCACGTGAGCGCCTTCGACTCCTCGGCGTAGCGGTCGTTGAGGGCCTGCCAGACTTCCTCGGGCTGCTCTTCGTCGACGAACGTGCCGGCGGCCATGGCCTCGAGATGGGTGCCCGCAAGCTCGGCCCACTTCCCGTTGTGGAACGCGAGGTCGATCACCGACCACCCCGGCACCACCTCGGGCACCGACCGCAGCTCATCCGGCACACGTTCGGCCGCGGCGAGGAACGCAGCCCACGCGTCGGCTTCCTTCTGGAGGAGTTGCTCGCGATCCGCGGTCATGATCGGTCCTTTCGTGAGGTGATGCTGCGCCGTTCGGCGACTCAGCGTGTGCGAGGGAAGCCCAGATCGACGCTCGACGTGCCCGGGTCGGGCCAGCGCTCGGTGACGACCTTGCCCTTGGTGTAGAAGTTGATGCCCTCGGGACCGTACATGTGGCTGTCGCCGAACAGCGAATCCTTCCAGCCGCCGAACGAGTAGTAGCCGACCGGCACCGGGATCGGCACGTTCACGCCCACCATGCCCGCCTGCACGTCGAACTGGAACGCCCGGGCGGCCCCGCCGTCGCGGGTGAAGATCGCCGTGCCGTTGCCGTACGGGTTGTCGTTCACGAGCGCGAGCGCCTCGTCGTAGGTGCTGACACGCATCACCTCGAGCACCGGCCCGAAGATCTCGTCCCTGTAGGCATCCATCTCGGTGGTGACGTGGTCGATCAACGACACGCCGAGGAAGAACCCGTCGCTCTCGCGATACAGGCCGTGCTCGCGTCCGTCCTCGGCGATCGTCGCGCCCTGCTCGCGCGCGCTGTCGAGGTAACCGGCGACCTTGTCGCGGTGCTCGCGGGTGACGAGCGGGCCCATCTCCGACTCGGGCTCGAGGCCGTTGCCGATCTTCACGAGCGGCAACCGGTCCTTGATCGCCTCGACGAGCCGATCGCCCGCGTCACCCACCGCGACCGCCACGCTGATCGCCATGCACCGCTCGCCGGCCGAGCCGTACGCCGCCGAGACGGCCGCGTCGGCGGCCATGTCGATGTCGGCGTCGGGCAGCACGACCATGTGGTTCTTGGCGCCGCCGAGCGCCTGCACACGCTTCCCGTTCGCAGTGCCGGTCGAGTAGATGTAGCGCGCGATCGGCGTCGAGCCGACGAAGCTCACCGCCTCGATCGCCGGATGCTCGAGCAGGCGGTCGACCACGACCTTGTCGCCCTGCACGACGTTGAACACGCCGTCGGGCACGCCCGCCTCGGCCAGCAGGTCGGCGATGAACAGCGACGCCGACGGGTCCTTCTCCGACGGCTTCAGCACGAACGTGTTGCCGCA
>DASVGA010000417.1:0-5882 GCA_036379795.1 Actinomycetota bacterium
GGTCGCGAAGCGCACGTTGGGCTCGTTCGCGAGCACCATCACCTCGACGTCGTGGTCGGCCATCGCGCGCTGCAGTCGGTCGAGCCGTCCGAGTCGCAGCTGCACCAGATCGACGTCGTGCCTCATGCGAGCCTTCGGTCCTGCGGACGCCGGTCACCCACGCGGGTCGCCTGTTCGAACGCATGCGCGATCCGCAACACGCCGAGGTCGTCGCCGCGGCATCCGACGATCTGCACCCCCACCGGAAGACCGTCGTCGGTGAACCCACACGGCACCGAGATCGCGGGCGACCCTGTCACCGAGATGCACCAGCACGACTCCATCCAGTCAAGATAGGTCGGCATCGCCACACCTTCGATCTCGGTCGGGAACTCGATCTCCACGTCGAACGGAACCACCTGGGTCACCGGCATCACCAAGAAGTCGTAGCGATCGAAGAACGCCGCGACACGCTCGCCGAGCTCGGTGCGCATGCGCTCGGCCTCCGCGAGATCGGTGCCGGTGAGCCGCAACCCTTCCTCGATGTTCCACACCACCGTGGACTTGATCTCGTTCCGATGCCCCTCGAGCAGCTCGCCCAGATCGGCCGCGAACATGTGCGCGCGCATCGTGAGGAACACGTCGCGTGCGCCGCGCAGGTCGGGGAAGGCATCGTCGGTGCGGCATCCGAGCGACTCGAAGACGACGCGCGCACCATCGACGACGGCGGGGATCCGCGGATCCAACGGCATCGTGCCACCGGCCGCCGGCGCCCACGCCACGATCGGCCGACCGAGGTCGGCGTCGAGCGGCGGGGCGAAGGTGGCGCCCCGTTCCGCCAGGGAGATCGGGACCCGGCGGTCCGCACCGGCGAGCGCCGAGAGCAGGAGCGCGGCGTCCTCGACCGTGCGCCCCATCGGTCCCTCGACCGACAGGTCCTGCCACACGTTCGTCGACGGCCACGACGGTACGCGCCCAGGGGTGGGGCGGAAGCCGACCACGTTGCAGAAGCTCGCCGGGTTCCGCAGCGATCCCCCGAGGTCGCTTCCGTCGGCGATCGGCACCATGCCGCAGGCGAGCGCGACCGCTGCGCCCCCCGACGAACCGCCGCAGGTCTTCGCGAGGTCGTACGGATTCCGCGTCGCGCCGAAGACCGGATTGAAGGTCTGCGAGCCCGCTCCGAACTCGGGTGTGTTCGTCTTACCGACCACGATCGCTCCCGCCGCCCGAGCACGCTCGACGAGCAGGTCGTCGGCGTCGGGCACAGTGTCGGCGAAGATGGGCGAGCCCGACGTCGTGCGGATGCCGGCGGTCGCGACCAGGTCCTTGTGCGCGATGGGTAGACCGTGCAACGGCCCCAGTGGCTCGCCGCGCACTCTCGTGTCGTCGACGTGCGCGGCTCGCTCGAGCGCCCGGTCGGCGACGAGCGTCACGATCGCGTTCACGAGCGGGTTCGCGGCCTCGATCCGCTCGACGTGTGCGGCGACCACCTCACGCGCCGAGACGTCGCCGCTGCGCAGATGGTTGACGAGCTGCGTCGCGGGCAGGGAGCACAGCGCTGCATCGGCGGCGATCACGGGTTGGAGGCTACCGCCGACGGCCCCGCACATGCGAAAGGCCGGGGCTTCGCCCCGGCCCTTCGTTCATGCGACGGTGCGCGTCAGGTGTTGATGCGACGGCCGCGGTTGCCTGCCATGGCTCGGTATCCGAGAACCAGCAGCACCGCGACGATGATCGATGCGATCCAGTCGACGCCACCCGTGTCCTCGAACACGGCACCGGCGATCCACCCACCGATCACGGCACCGACGATACCGAGCAGGATCGTGCCGATGATGCCCATCGGGTCGTCGCCCGGTACCAGGAACCTCGCGAGCACGCCCACGATGGCCCCCACCACGATGTAGCCGAGGATCGACATGACGTCGCCGTCTCCCCCGCCTCCGTTGTTCTCCCCCGCCTGCGCGAGGAACGCCAGCATGCCAACCATGGAGATCCCTCCTCTGACCGGCCCGCCCAGCGCGTGCCGACGCCCGAGGGATTCCCTGGGTGCTGAGCCGTCAAACCTCGCGAGAGCCGGTGGGATACGCTCGCGCGATGCCGTGCCGACGAGACCGTGGGGCTCAACCGTGAAGGTCGTGTCGTTCACCGGGGCCGGCGGCAACGAGGTCGTGCACGTCGAGGAACGGCCCGACCCGCCCCTCGGCACGAACCAGGTGCTCATCGACGTCAGGTTCGCGGGGCTGAACCCAGCCGACCTGCAGCAGCGTGAAGGGCGCTACCCGGCTCCCCCCGGTACCGTGGCCGACGTTCCCGGCCTGGAGGTCTCCGGCACCGTGGTGGCGGTCGGTGTCGAGGTCTCTGCCCGATGGTCGGCCGGCGATCGGGCGTTCGGGCTCGTCGCCGGCGGGGGGCTGGCGTCAACGGTCGCGGTGCACGAGGGTTGCATCACCCGCGTTCCCGACAGGCTTTCCGACGAGGAAGCCGCGGCGGTGCCGGAGGTCTTCATCACCGCGCACGACGCGCTCACGACCCAGGGTTCTGTTCGCAGCGGCGAGACCGTGCTCGTGCGCGGATCCTCGGGTGCCGTCGGATCCGCGGCCGTGCAGATCGCGGGCGTGCTGGGCGCACGCGTGCTCGGCGTCGTCCGCAGCGACGAGGCAGCCCGAAGCGTGCGCGCGCTCGGGGCGGAGACCGTCGATGCGACGGAGGTGGCGCGCTCGGTCCCGAGCCTCACCGACGAACGCGGGGTCGATCTCGTGCTCGAGCTCGTCGGAGCCTCGAACCTCGCCGACGACCTCGCGGTCCTCGCTCTCAAGGGCCGGATCGTCGTGGTCAGCGTGGCGTCGGGAACCAGGGCCGAGGTCGACCTGCTGCAGCTCATGGTCCGCCGGGCCACGATCCGCGGCACCGTGCTCAGGGCTCGGGATCTGAACGAGAAGGCCTCCGCGGTCGCATGGTTCGCGAACGAGGTCGTGCCGATGCTGGCCGACGGCCGGGTGCGGCCGTCGATCGATTCCGTGTTCGACGTCGACGAGGCGCCGGCTGCGTTCGATCGTCTGGCCTCGTCGGGCAAGTCGGGAAAGGTGTTGCTGCGGTTCGCGTGAGCGTTCCGATCAATCGGAGCGCGCGATCACGAGGGCGTCGACGGCGACGCACCCTCGCGCCGACACGATCAGCGGATTGACGTCGAGCGCCGTGATCAGATCGCCCAGGTCGGTGGCGAGCACCGACAGGCGCGCCATGGCGCGCGCGAGCGCCTCGACATCGGCAGCCTCGGCTCCGCGCACGCCGTCGAGCAACGGCCGGAACTGCAGGCGATCGATCGCGCGCCGGGCGCCGGCTGCATCGAGGGGCGGGATGGCCAACACGCGATCGTGCAACAGCTCGACGAGCACCCCGCCCGCCGCAACGAGCACGAGCGGGCCGAAGGTCGGGTCGTGCACGAGGCCGAGCGCGACTTCCACGCCCTCGGGAGCCGACGCGGCGACCACGACGTGCGGACCGAGCCTGCCCGCGACGTCGACATACGCCGCACGAACGGCCTCGGCGTCGACGAGCCCGAGCCGCACCCCGCCGACCTCGGACTTGTGCTGCACGCCCGGTGCCGCGGTCTTCAGCACGACCGGGAACCCGATCGCCGTCGCCGCATCGACGGCATCGTCGGTGGTCGATGCCGCCCGCGCCACGGCCACCGGTACGCCGAAATCGGCGAGGAGCGAGAGGCCCTCGAGCTCACCGATCTCACCACCGTTCGAAAGGCGATCGCGCCAGCGCGCCCGGATGCCTGCGCTCACGGGCTCGGGTGCGACGGTCGGAGACCGAGCGTGCACGTCGCGGTGAGCGATCAGCGCACGCAGCGCGACGAGTCCCGACGACGTGCCCTCGAGCACGGGGATGCCCACATCGCGGAGCTGTGCCGCTTCCTCGATCGCGACGGCGCTCGCCAGGTTCGAGAGCACGCAGAAGGGCTTGGTGGTCGCGCTCCACACGTCGCGGGCGATCTGCAGGTATCCCTCGTCGTAGGGCTCCCCCTGGCGGGTGAGGTCGACCACGAACGCCATCGCGGCGGTGTCGGGGTCGTCGTGCAGCGCCACGAACGACTCCCGGAAGATGCGGTCGGCGTCGATGCCCGTGCCCCACGCATCAAGCGGGTTCGCGGCCTCGAGCCCCGGGTCGAGCGTGCCCGCGATCTTCGAGAGCGTCTCGTCGTCGACGTCGGCGAGCGCCACGCCGAGGTCGTGCGCCCGGTCGACGAACAGCGCCCGCTCGCCACCGGAGTCGTGCACGCTGGCGATGCCGCGCGCGGCGCCGCCGACCCGCCGAGGTGACGAGAACAGCTCCATCGCATCGGCCATCTCCTCGAGCGTGAGCACCTCATGCACGCCGTAGGCGTCGAACAGCGCCTCGTACGCGCCGTGTTCACCGGCGAGCGCGCCCGAGTGCGCCGTGACCATGGCCTTGGATCGCTCGGTCCTGCCTACCTTCAGTGCGATCACCGGCACGTCGAGCTCGTGGGCGCGTGCGAGCTGCGACCGGAAGCCCGCGGGGTCGCGCACGGTCTCGAGCAGCAGCGCGAGCACGCGCGTCTCCTCGCGCCCGAGCGCATAGGCCATGTAGTCGTCCATGGTCGCGCCGAGCTCCTGCCCGCTCGAGACGAGCAGGTTGAACCCGATGCCACGGTCGTTGAACGCGAGCGCGGCGAACGCCGACCCTGAGTGCGAGATGAACGTCACCGGTCCGTGACGGAGATGATCGGGCGTCGGGAACCCGGTCGCACGCAGATTGAACGTCTCGTGGCAGAAGCCCATGCCGTTGCCTCCGCACATCGGCACGCCGGCCTCACGCGCGATCGTGGCGACGCGCTCCGATAGCGGCGCAACGCCCGGCATCGGCTCCTCGTAGAGCGACGAGAACGTCACGAGCGATCGAGCGCCGGCCTCGACCGCATCGCGGGCCGCCCGCTCGATGCGCTGGTTCGCCACGCCGAGGATCGCGAGATCCACCCCGTCGCCGGGCACGTCGGCGATCGACGGGTAGCAGGCCAGCCCGAGCACCTCGTCGTAGCCCGGGTTCACCGGGTGGATCGCGCCCTCGTAGCCGCCGCGCTGGAGCTCCTCGACCATCGCTCGGCCGAGCGAGCCTTCCTTGACCGAGGCGCCCACCACCGCGACCGATCGCGCCTCGAGCATCGGCTCGAGACCGGGCCTCGTGCGCATCACGGGATCGTGGCCGGGCGCCTACTTGGACGCGATGGCCTTGTCCTTCACAGCCGCCCGGTAGGCCTGCCAGCCGGGGATGCCGTTGACACCGCCACCGCCGTGCGTCGCGCACGAGCCGTGGTAGAGCCCCTTGATCGGCGTGCGGAAGTCGGCGTAACCCGGCGCCGGTCGCATGTGGAACAGCTGGTCGACCGAGAGCTCCCCATGGAAGATGTTGCCGCCGATCAGCCCGAGCTCCTGCTCCATGTCGTAGGGACCGATCACCTGGTAGTCGATGATCGAGCTCTTGAAGTTCGGCGCGAGGTCGTTGTACCCATCGAAGATGCGCTGCGCGTACGCGTCGAGCTCCTCGCGGTGGGGTTCGTTCACCCAATCGTCGGGCACCCACTGCGTGAACATCGAGAACACGTGCACGCCCTCGGGTGCGAGCTTCTTGTCGAGGGTCGTGGGGATCGTGCCGTCGACGAACGGAGCGGTCGCCGGCTTGCGGTCGATGTGGGCGTCCTGGAACGCGCGCTCCGCGTACTGCGGCGACAGGCAGAGCTCGACCGACCCGGTGTGGTGGTCCTGCTGCTCCGTGCCGGGCATCGACGTGAAGTCGGGAAGTTCCGAGATCGCGACGTTGATCTTCACGGTGCCCGAGCGCGTCTTCCAGCGCTCGATGTCCCACACGAAGTCGGC
>DASVGA010000418.1:0-3680 GCA_036379795.1 Actinomycetota bacterium
CGACGCGTCTCACCAACGCGTCCACGTTGCGCTCGTACGCGGCCCCGTTGTCCGGATCGAGCGACGCGAGCTCGCGTCCGACGATCTCGGCGTAGCGCTTCACGTACACCGGGTTCGTCCACAGGTGCGGGTTCGGCTCACCCTCGGACTCGGGGAAGCTGGAGTCGAAGATGTACTCGTCGGGACCGATCGTCTCCTCGCCCAGCTGCACGATCGGCACCTCGTCGCCGACGTTCGCCTCGGCCAGCTCGAGGCTCGGCTGCTCGAGGCCGAGCCCGTTCAGGAAGACGATGTCGGCCTGCTCCATCACGGCGGCGTCGCTCGGCGCCGGCTCGAACGTGTGGCTGTTCGCTCCCTCGGGCACGATGCCGGTGATCGAGACCGCGGGGCCGCCCACGTCCTGCACGATGTTGGTGATCGGTGAGACGGTGGTGACGACCTGGAGCCGGCCGTCGTCGCTGCCGGGAGCGCCGCCGGGCGACGCACCGCACGCGACCGTGATCACCGACCCCAGAGCCAGGGAGGCCGCCCACACGCCACGCGGTCTCCGGATCCGTTGCCGTCGCATGGCCGACAGGCTATCGACTTCTTGCAAGCTGTTGCAACAACGAACCTAGGCAGATAGGTGCCCGGTCAGTACCGCGGCGTTTCCCGATACTCCCCGAACACCGACCGCAGGGTCCGGACGATCTCGCCTTCGGTGCAGAGCGCTTTGGCGCAGTCGATCAGGGGACCGATGAGCTCGGCGTGCTCGTCGGCCGCGGCCGACCGCAGCCGAGCGAGCGCCCCGTCTGCCGCGGCCCCGTCGCGGCTCGAGCGGGTGAGGGCCACGGACTCGAGCGCTCCGGCCTCGGCCTCGGGGCCGATCACGAGCGTGTCCACGGTCGCGGCGCCGGGGTCGACGAACGCGTTCACGCCGACCTTCACCAGGTCGCCGGACTCGAGGCGGCGCTGCTCGGCGAACGCCGCCTCGGCGATGAGCTGCTGGAACCATCCCCGTTCGATGCCTTCGAGCACGCCGTCGAGCATCGATCCACCACCCATCTCGTCGATCGTGGCGAACAGCTCCTCGGCCTTGGCCTCGATGTCGTCGGTCGCGCGCTCGACCGCGTAGGAGCCGCCGAGCGGATCGGCCACGTCGGCCACCCCGCTCTCGTACGCGATGACCTGTTGCGTTCGCAGCGCGAGCCGGGCAGCGTGCTCGGTGGGGAGCGCGAGCACCTCGTCGAGGGCGTTCGTGTGCAGGGACTGCGTTCCGCCGAGCACGGCGGTGAGCGCCTCGAGCGCCGTTCGAACCACGTTGTTCATCGGCTGTTGCGCAGTGTTCGAGACCCCGGCGGTCTGGGTGTGGAAGCGCAGCCGCCGCGCGTGGTCGTCGGTGACGCCGTAGCGCTCCCGGAGCCAGCGTTCCCAGATGCGCCGGGCCGCCCGGAACTTGCCGAGCTCCTCGAGCAGATCTATGTGGCTGTTGAAGAAGAACGACAGGCCCGGCACGAACCGCGTCGGGTCGAGACCGCGCTGCAAGCCGAGCTCCACGTAGGCGAAGCCGTCGGCGAGGGTGAATGCGAGCTCCTGGGCCGCGGTGGCCCCGGCTTCCCTGATGTGGTAGCCGCTCACGCTGATCGGGTGGAACTTCGGCACGTGCTCGGCGCAGAACGCCATGAGGTCGCCGATGAGTCGTAGGTGCGGGCGGGGCGGGAACAGCCATTCCTTCTGGGCGATGTACTCCTTGAGGATGTCGGTCTGCAGCGTGCCGTCGAGGCGGCGCCAGTCGGCGCCCTGGCGCTCGGCGGTCGCGAGGAAGAAGGCGAACGCGATCGGCGCCGGGCCGGAGATCGTCATCGACGTGGTGATGTCGCCGAGCGGGATGCCGTCGAACAGCGTCTCGAAGTCCTCGAGCGAGTCGGTCGCCACGCCGCAGCGACCGACCTCGCCTTCGCTCAGCGGGTCGTCGGAGTCGAGCCCCATGAGCGTGGGCATGTCGAATGCGACGCTCAATCCACCCTGGCCCTGATCGAGCAGGAACCGGTACCTGGCGTTGGTCTCGGCGGGCGAGCCGAAGCCGGCGAACTGTCGCATCGTCCAGAGCCGCCCCCGGTACATCGAGGGGTAGACGCCGCGGGTATACGGGGGCGAACCAGGCACACCGAGCGTCGCGTCAAGATCGCGGCCGTCGTGGTCGCCGGGCCCGACGACCACGGGCACCGGCTCGCCGGACAGGGACCTGTGGGATCGGTCCTGGTCGGGGGTCGTGGTCCGTCGCTGGGTGTCGGTCACCGGCGCCTCCTCGACGCGGACCGCGAGACGATCACCGGCTCAGACATGGCCGGCCTCGCGGGACGCGGCCCGCCTCGCCAGCATAGCGGCGGCGGCGTACGGGTCGGTCCGACGGTGCACGAGATCGTCGGTCAGGGCGGGGTCGGCCTGCAGCGCCCTCGCGATCTCGAGCCGGAAGCGCGCAGCTGCGAGCGCCTCGACCTCCCGGAGCAACCGGGCCTGGCGCTTGTCGCCGAGCGCACCGCTCGCCTCCAGATGCGACCGGTGCGACTCGACGGCGTCCCACATTTCCTCGATTCCCTCACCGCCTGTCGCCGACGTCGTGAGCACGGGCGGGTCCCAGTCGCGGGCCGCGCCCAGGTGCAGCATCTGGCGCAGCTCACGCACCACCTCGTTGGCTCCCTCGCGATCGGCCTTGTTCACGACGAAGACATCGGCCACCTCGAGGATGCCGGCCTTGGCCATCTGCACGGCGTCGCCCATGCCGGGAGCGAGCACGACGACCGCCGTGTCGGTGGCCGCCGCCACGTCGACCTCCGCCTGCCCCACCCCGACGGTCTCGACCACGACGCGGTCGTAGCCGGCCGCATCGAGGATGCGCACCGCCTCGGGCGCCGCGAGGGCCATGCCGCCCAGGTGACCGCGCGTGGCCATCGATCGGATGAACACGCTCGGGTCGGTCGCGTGCTCCTGCATACGCACCCGGTCCCCGAGCAGCGCGCCGCCCGTGTACGGGGATGTGGGATCGACCGCGAGCACCGCCGCGCGCAGGTCGCGCGCCCGGCCCACGCGCACGAGCCCGGCCGCGAGGGTCGACTTGCCCACCCCCGGGGCACCGGTGAGGCCCACGGTCGCTGCCCGACCCGTGCTCGCGAAGATGCCTTCGGAGAGCGCCTCCAGATCGTCGGCGCCGTCCTCGACCGCGCTGATGGCGCGGGCGACCGCTCGCCGCTCCCCCGCGAGCACCCCTCGCACCAACGCCTCGACGTCCATGGCGGCCAAGGTTACCCGTCGCCTTCGCGCGATCCCGAAGCCGGCGCCGCCCCCGGCATCGCCCGGAGCGCCTCACGCAGCGACGCACAATAGGCCCGCTGGCGTGTGAGCGCGGGGTCGTCCGCCCCCACCCGGGAAGCGATCATCGCGAGGTTCACCTGCTCACGTTGGAGCCGATGCAGCAGGCCGGCGGCCCTCGCCCCAGCACGGCGGCGCATCGCGCCTCTCGCCTCCCGCCGGCGCCGTGGACTCTCGAGCAGGCGGAGCTCGTCTGCCGAGATGCCGTCGAGCCCGACCTCGCCGTCGAGCGCGCGGCGGAGCCACCGGCGCTCCCGACGTCGGGCCAGCACGACGGTCATGACCACGAAGGCGAGGAGCGGCAGCCCTTTGGCCGCCGTGGCGACCACGAC
>DASVGA010000419.1:0-14009 GCA_036379795.1 Actinomycetota bacterium
GACCGATGCACGCCCCCAGCACATCAGGCGTGAACGACCCCATCGCATCGGTGGCGACCGACCTCCGAGGAGTGCGGCGGCCCCCCCTGCCGCATGCGCCGAGCCGGGTTCGGGGGCACGACCCCGTGCCCCCGACCCGGCCGCCGGCGCCTCCCCCCGTCCCGGACCCGTCTCCCGGCCCAGTGCCCGGGCCCGGACCCACCCCGGCGCCCGAGCCGGCACCGGTTCCCTCTCCCGTACCGCCGCCCGCCACGACGCTGACGTCCGCCGTCGGCTGACGTTCCCCGTCCTCGGAGTGCCCTCCGCGCCGTGACCCGTCCGGCGGTTACGATGCGTCGGCGATGAACCCGGTCAAGGGCATGCTGCTGTGGGCATCGCAGAATCCCACCCTGCGTACGCAGCTTCCTCGCATGGGGTTCGTGAAGCGGTCGGTCGCCAGGTTCATGCCCGGGGAGACCGCCGAGGCCGCGATCGACGCCGCTCGAGCGCTGGCGGCGGGCGATCCCGGCCTCGCCACCACGTTCACGCGACTGGGCGAGCACACGACCGATCTCGCACAGGCGGCGGAAGCCACCGGCGACTACCTGCGATTGCTCGACCGCATCGAGGAGCTCTCGCTCGATGCCGAGATCTCGGTCAAGCTCACGCAACTCGGCGTCGACCAGGACGCGCGCGTCACCGCCACGCACGTCGAGCGGCTCGTGGACCGGTCCGCAGAGCTGGGCCGCACGTGCTGGATCGACATGGAGGACAGCCACTACGTCGACCGCACCCTCGACCTCTACGAGTCCGAGCTCCGCCGATCGCAGAACGTGGGCATCTGCCTGCAGGCGTACCTGCACCGGACCTACGCCGACATCGTGCGGCTGCAGCCCCTCACGCCCACGGTGCGACTCGTGAAGGGCGCCTATCGGGAGCCGAAGGACCTCGTGTTCACCTCGAAGTCCGCGATCGACGAGAGCTTCCGGCGTCTGGCCGTTCACCTGGTCAGCGGAGGCGCGAGACGGATCGCCCTCGGATCGCACGACACCGACCTCATCGCGCGCATCACGGACGAGCTCGGAGGCCACGACCGCTTCGAGATCGCCATGCTCTACGGCATCCGCACCGACGAGCAGCGCCGGCTGGCCGTCGAGGGGTACGTCGTGCGCACGCTGATCTCCTACGGGCCGTCGTGGTATCCGTGGTTCATGCGTCGCATCGCGGAGAAGCCGATCGAGAACACGCTGCTGGCGCTGCGCAACCTCATCACGACCGACGCACCGGCGCGGTCACGGCCATGACCCGGCTGCAGGGCGCGATCGCCGCGAGCGTCACTCCGATGCGCGACGGGGGCCGAGCGATCGACGGCGACGCGATCGGAGCGCTGACACGGTTCCTGGCCGACGGCGGCGTCGACGGCGTGCTCGCATGCGGCACCACCGGGGAGGGCGTGCTGCTCTCGGTCGAGGAACGGAGCGCGGTGACCGAAGCGTTCGTCGCGAGCGCGCCGCAGGGGTTCGCGGTGGCCGTGCACGCCGGCGCGCAGACCTCCGCCGACACGATCACGCTCGCCGCGCATGCGCGCGACGCCGGCGCGACCGCGGTCGCCGTGATCGCGCCGCCCTACTTCCCGCTCGACGACGACGAGCTGACCCGACACCTCGTGAGCGCGGCCGACGCGGCCGACCCGCTTCCGTTCTACGTGTACGAGTTCGCTGCTCGAAGCGGGTACGCGATCCCACCCGCGGTCGTCACCCGGGTGCGAGAGGTCGCCGCCAACCTGGCGGGCATGAAGGTCTCCGACGCGCCCTTCAGCGCCGTCGAGCCGTACCTCGCACTCGGCCTCGACGTGTTCGTGGGCTCGGAGCCCCTCGCCCTCGAGGGGCTCGCCGCCGGCGCCGTGGGAAGCGTGAGCGGCCTCGCGGCAGCGTTCCCGCGCATCACCGCGGCCCTGGTGCACGACCGGAGCGAGGCAGCCCACGAACAGGTCACGCGCCTGCGCGACGGGTTGCGCGCCATGCCGTTCCACGCGGCGCTCAAGGAGGTGCTCCTGGCGCGCGACGCGCTCGTCTGCGCCGACGTGCGCGCCCCCCTGCGCCCACTCACCCCCGGCGAGCGCGAGACCGTGCTCGACCTCGCTCGCGAGGTCGAGGGGCCGTAGGCCGTTCCGTTACCGCGACTTCTCGGGCGGCGGGCTGTGCTCCTCACGGTCGTAGCGGACGAAGGCGAACTTCCCGTCGGGCTCCAGCACCGCGTACCGCACGTCGGCGATGTCGGCGATGCCTTGCTCCCTCGAGGCCGAGATCACCTCGTCGCGGGTGAGCCGCTCGACCTCGATCACCTCGTCGACGATGCGGCCCGCGTCGATCACGACCACGGGCACGCCCTCGATCACTCGTTTCGACGAGGGCCAGCGGAAGCCGACGTAGGACATCGCCACGACCAGCACGGCGATCGTGCCGACAGCCAGCATGGCGCCGGTGACCGACATGTCTTCCTGCGTCACGCCCTGCTGTACCAGGTCGCCGATCGTCACGATCAGCACCAGCTCGAAGGTGGAGAGTTCCGCCACCTCCTTCTTTCCGATCACGCGCGTGAGCACCCAGAGGAAGACGAAGATGAAGGCGGCCCGCAGCACGATCTCCATCAGGGCATCACCCACGTGCGGTAGGCGATCGACAGTGGCGGAAGTCCCTCGGTGTCGAGCGAGGTGACCGCCGCGGACCCCAGCCCGAAGGTCGGCGAAGCTCTGCCGTCGAACCGCACGAGCAGCACGTCGCCCTGGGGGCGATCGAAGGTCAGCACGAGCAGGTCGTCGCGGAGCACCGTGCCCGAGGGTTCCGGATACCACTGGTTGAAGTCGAACCGCTCGAAGTACTCGGCTGTGGTCGTGATCGTGACCGGCCCGTCGAAGCCTCCCGGAGAGCTCACCTCGACCTTCCACGGCGTCTCGAGTCCGGAGCGGGTGACCCTGGCGTAGGTGACGGCGAACGTCACGCCGTCGGCGGTCGTCCGTTGCTCGACGAGCCGCACTCCCACCAGGTTGGCGAGCCCGGCCACCACACCCAGCCCGATGATCGCGATGCCCACGCGCCTTGCCGCGCGCTGCCGACGGAGCCGCTCGACCGGCTCGGCTTCGGGACGCGTCGGAACCGACGCGCGGTTCCCCCCCTCGGCGCCGCCCATGTCGCGGCTCCTATCCCCCGGTTCGCCCGCTGCGACGGTTCACCGCACGCAGGAGCTGCTGCTTGTTCATGCGGGAACGGCCCTCGATGCCGAGATCCTTGGCCTCTTCGTACAGCTGGTCGCGCGTGCGTCCACCCGCGCCCCGATGCGACCGGAGACCGCCCCGGCGCCCGCTCGAGATGTCGTCGCGAGACGTGCGCGAGCCGGTCTTGGCCTCACCGGCCCTCGCGCGCTCCTTGTTCACCGTGCGAGCCGCGATGTCCTCGGCGGTATCGTCGGAGCGCCCTCGCTCCTTCAAACCCTGCTTGATGTGCTCGTACTGCCGCTCGCGCTTGGCGCTCCATGCCTTCTGCGGCATGACGGACCCCTCCTTCTCTGCTCGCTGGTGCATGGGTTCCCAGTGCCCGGAGTCCACAAACGGGCGCGTTTGACGCCGGAGCGTGCCCTCGATACGGTTTGCACCTGCAAATCCGACCCGAGGGGTACGAATCATCGTGATCCGCACGCGCACGGCCGGGCTGGTGGGAGCCATGATCCCTTCGCGGCTGTGCGGCATGCCCCTCGCACACGGCGCCTCCGGCGCCGTCTCAGGCGCGCGGACCTGACGCTCCACCACTCTCGCATCACCCGGGCCGCCGCTCCGGCGGCCCTTCGCATCCCCGGACCCACCCGATATCTGAGGTCTCCAGGCCATGGCAGACACCACCGGTTCACCACCACGGGCTCCCCGCCGTCGAGGCGAGGGTCAGTGGGGGCTCGGCTACCACGAGCCGCTGAACCCGGCCGAGCAGATCAAGAAAGAGGACGACGGGCTCAACGTGCGCGCCCGCATCGAGGACATCTTCGCCCCCGGAGGCTTCCGCTCGATCGGCAAGCAGGACCTGCGCAGCCGCATGCGGTGGTGGGGCCTGTACACGCAACGCACGCACGGCGTGCCGGGCGAGCGCACGGGCAGCGCCGAGCCCGAGGAGCTCGAGGACGAGTTCTTCATGATGCGGATCCGTATCGACGGCGGCGCGATGACGAGCGATCAGCTGCGCGCGATCGCGTGGGCGAGCGAGCGTCACGGGCGCGACGTCGCCGACGTCACCGACCGCCAGAACGTGCAGTTGCACTGGATCCGCATCGAGGACGTGCCGGCGATCTTCGAGCGCATCGAATCGGTCGGCCTTACGACGCAGGAAGCCTGCGGCGACACCCCCCGCGTGATCCTCGGATGCCCGCTCGCCGGCGTGACCGCCGACGAGCTGTTCGACGCGACGCCCGACCTGCGCGCGGTGGCCGAGCGCTTCGTCGGCGACCCGGCGTTCTCGAACCTTCCGCGCAAGTACAAGACCTCGATCAGCGCGTGCCGGGCTGGGTGCACGAACCATGAGATCAACGACGTGTCGTTCGTGGGCGTGGCGGGCCGCGACGGCGAGCTCGGATACGACCTGCAGGTCGGCGGGGGCCTGTCGACGAACCCCATGTTCGCCCAGCGGCTCGGGGCATTCGTACCACGCGATCGCGTGCCGGAGGTCTGGGCGGGGGTCACCGGCCTCTACCGCGAGTACGGCTACCGGCGTTCCCGCAACCACGCTCGTATGAAGTTCCTCGTCAAGGACTGGGGTGCCGAGCGGGTGCGCGAGGTGCTCGAGAAGGAGTTCCTGGCCGAGGGGGCGCTGCCCGACGGACCGCCGCCGGCGAGGGCGCCGATGGGCGCCCGAGAGCACCTGGGACTCATGGCTCAGCGCGACGGTCGGGTGGCGGTGGGGTTCGCCCCTCGCGCCGGCCGCATCGCCGGCCATCAGCTCCGGCTCGTCGCCGGCCTCGCGGACCGGTTCGGCAGCGGAAGGGTGCGCGCCACCGCCCAACAGAAGCTCGTGATCGTCGACGTCGAGGCCGCTCGTGCCGACGAACTGGTCGGCGAGCTCGACGCGCTCGACCTGCGGGCGCTCGGCAGCGTGTTCCGGCGCTCCACGATGGCGTGCACCGGTATCGAGTTCTGCAAGCTCGCGATCGGTGAGACGAAGGGCCGGGCCGCATGGCTCACCAGCGAGCTGGAGGCCCGGCTTCCCGGCTTCGACGAGGACGTGCGCATCCACGTGAACGGCTGCCCGAACTCGTGCGCCCGGTTCCAGGTGGCCGACATCGGGTTGATGTCGGCGCTGCGGGTGCGTCCCGACGGTACGAAGAGCGACGCCTTCCTCGTGCATCTCGGCGGCACGATGGGTGAGGGCGCCGCGTTCGGCCGCAAGGTGCGCGGCGTGAAGGTCTACGCGGAGGACACCGCCGACTACGTCGAGCTGCTCCTGCGCCGGTACGAGCAGCAGCGTGCCGGCGGCGACACGTTCTCGTCGTTCGTGAACGCCCTCGACGCCCACGCGCTCGCGCGGTTCGCCGAGCCGCCGGCCCTCCACGGTGAGCTGCGATGAGCCGCTTCGGAGGGGATCGGCGGTGAGCGTTCGAGCCGTGCCGTTCTACTGCCCCTTCTGCGGCGAGGCCGACCTGCGGCCCGACGATGCCGGCGCCTCGGCCTGGCGCTGCGAGTCGTGCGAACGGGGATTCGAACTCACATCGATCACGGTCGGAGGCGCCCGATGATGGCCGACGCAGATCCGCGGGCACCGTGGCACGAGCCGGCGATGCCCGTACTCGACGAGGAAGCCGCCTGGGTGCACGAGGCAGCGGAGCGCTTCGAGCACACCCATGCCGAGGAGCTGCTCGAGTGGGCCCTCGACAGCTTCCATCCGAAGCTCGCGATCAGCGCGGCCGGAGGCGTCGACGGCATGGTGCTCATCGACATGGCCTGGCGGGTGAACCCGAACGTCCGCGTGTTCACCCTCGACACGGGGCGCCTGCCGCCCGAGACCTACACGTTGTTCGAAGAGGTGCGGGAGCGCTACGGCATCGCCGTGGAGTTCGAGTACCCCGAGACGACGTCGGTGGCCTCGCTCGTGAACCGCGAGGGTCCCAACCTCATGTACCGAGGGGTCGATCTGCGGCTCGCCTGTTGCACCGTGCGCAAGGTCGAGCCGCTACGACGCAAGCTCGCCTCGCTCGACGCGTGGATCGCCGGGCTCCGCCGTGAGCAGTGGGCGTCGAGGCGCAACATCGCCAAGGTCGAGCTCGACCGCGATCACGGCGGCATCGTGAAGCTGAACCCACTCGCCGACTGGACCCTCGACGAGGTCTGGGACTACGTGCGCAAGCAGGAAGTGCCGTACCACGAGCTGTTCGACCACGGATACACCTCGATCGGGTGCGCCCCGTGCACGCGGCCGGTGCAGCCGGGTGAGCCCGAGCGCGCCGGGCGCTGGTGGTGGGAGCAGGACACCGCGAAGGAATGCGGCATCCACTGCAGCGTGGATCTCGCGGGCTCGGCGAGCGACCGTGAGCGGCAGACGGCCGGCGCCGTATCGGACCCGGAGACCCACTGATGCCGTTCGGCTATCCCGTCATGCTCGAGCTCGCGGGGCGCCGCGTGGTCGTGATCGGCACCGACGCCGTGAAGGACGGCAAGGTGGAGGCCCTGCTCGCCGCCGGCGCCGACGACATGGTGGTGATCGCGCGGGAGCCCGGGGCGAGACTCGACGAGCTGGACCGGATCCGAGGGGTGGCGGTACGGCGCCGGACGTGGCGCCGCACCGATCTCGACGGCGCGTTCCTCGTGGTGGCGGCGAGTCACGACCCCGATGAGCGCGACGCGATCGCGCGAGCAGCCCGGGCCCGGCACGCGCTCGTGAACGTCATGGACGACATCCCCAACTGTGACTGGTCGACGCCGAGTGTCGTGCGCCGCGGGGAGCTCGTGGTCTCGATCGCGACCGGCGGAGCCTCGCCGGCGCTCGCCAAGAAGCTCCGAGAGCACCTTGCGGGCGAGCTCGGCGAAGAATGGTCGGAAGTGCTCAGGATCCTGCGCTCGGTCAGGGAGCAGACGATGCCGTCGCTGCCCGAGTTCGCCACCAGGGCGCGGCGCTGGAGCGACGCGCTCGATCTCGACGAGGCGTCCCGCCTCGTGCGCGAAGGGCACGGTGACGAGCTCGAAGACCGATTGCGACGGCGCCTGCTGCAGGAGACGACGTCGTGACCGGCCGCGTCGTGCTCGTGGGGGGCGGGCCTGGTGATCCCGACCTGATCACCGTCAAGGGTGCGAAGGCCCTCGCCGACGCCGACGTCGTCGTCTATGACCGGCTCGCGTCGCCGGCCCTGTTGCAGCTCGCCCCGGCGGGCGCCGAGCGCGTCTACGTCGGCAAGGAACCGGGCCGCAGCGCGATGCCCCAGCACGAGATCGATGCGCTCATCGTGCGCGAGGCGCTCGCCGGCCGCAGGGTCGTGCGCCTCAAGGGAGGCGATCCCTTCGTGTTCGGCCGGGGTGGCGAGGAGGTGCTCGCGTGCACGGCGGCAGGTGTGCCGGTCGAGATCGTGCCGGGGGTCACGAGCGCGGTCGCCGCACCCGCGGCCGCCGGCATCCCGTTGACCCACCGTGGTATCGCTCGTTCGTTCGCCGTCGTGACGGGCTCGACCGCCCACGCGGAGGACACCGGCGACATCGCGCGCATGGCGACGGCCACCGACACGCTGGTGGTGCTCATGGCCGCAGGGAAGCTGGCGGAGATCTGCACCACGCTGATCGATGCCGGCCGGCCGGCGTCGACGCCGGCGGCGATCGTGCAGTGGGCGTGGACCGACGACCAGCGTGAGGTTCGCGGAACCCTGGCCGACCTCGCGGTGCTCGCCGACGCCGGGAGCCTCGGACCACCCGCCACCCTGGTGGTCGGCGACGTGGTCTCGGTCGCGACCCCCCAGGAGGCCGCCTCGCGTGTAGGCGCCTCGGCTGCTGGGTAGTCATCACACGTCGGAAACGGATCGGCGGGCCGAGGCGTGCCGCCACGGCCGGTCACCGATAGAGGGAGGACCGTATGGCGAGTCGCATGGCCGACAAGGTGAGCGATCTGGGCGATCGTGCCCGTGAGCGCATGATGGAATCGCGGCTGGACAAGTTCGACCGCGAGAACGACCGGCTCCGGAGCGAGGTCAAGCTCCTGCGAGACGACCTGCAGGAAGAGCGCAGCTCACTCGAGCGGGCACTCGACGCGCTGAACAAGCGCGAGACCGTGACCGTGAAGACCAAGCCTCGGCGTGGACGTCTGCTCCGCACCGTGATCGTCGGCGCCGGCGCCTACGTGCTGGGAACGCGGGCCGGACGTGAGCGCTACGACCAGATCATGGAGAAGGCCCGCTCCCTGACGAACCGCTCGCAGCAGAGCACCTCGAGCATCTCCGGCAGCTGAACTCCGGGCGGCAGCTGCCGCACCCCGATAGACCGATGCCCCGGCGCCGAAGGCGCCGGGGCATCGGCGTGTGAGGACTCACGCCGCGGATCCTTCCGAGGGCGGCGAGAAGTCGTGACGTCTGGATGCGCAGCTAGGCGACGCGGGTGGAACGTTCCCTCGGTTCGTGCATCTCGCGGTGGCGCAGTCGTTCACGCCAGCCCCCGATCGTGCGGCGAGGGTTCGATGCGGCCACCGCCTCCTCAACGCGCTGCAGGTACTCGCCCATGCCCACGCCGCGGTCGGCGGAGGGCTCGTCGGGACCGGGCCCGGGACTCGGCTGCCCGACCTCGGGACTGTCGGGCTCGGTGAGCGGATCTACCTCGGGTTGCACGTTGCCCGGTTCCACCTGGGGGGTCTGCGGCGTCTCCTGAGGTGGGCTCTGGGGTAGCTCCTCGGGGCGCTCGCCCTCGGGGAGTTCCTCGGGCCTATCGTCGGTGCCTGGGGTCTCGGTGTACAGGGTGATGACCATCGATCTGCCTCCTCCCGCGGAACCGGCGCGATGCCGATCCATGATGTCGTCATTTCCACGGGGGCCGCGAGGCAAACACGGTCCGACGTTGCGAAGGCCCGCCCGGCGCGGGCGCCGGGCGGGCCTTCGAGGAGAACCCGCCGGGGGATGGTGGCGGGTTCCGCTCCAGCCTGGGTCCGTCAGGCGTCGCTGCGCTGGACCCGGGTGTCGCTGCGGTGCAGCGTGGTGTCGGAACGGGTGGCCGCGATCGTGCGATCGGCCTGGCGGTGCATGCGCGTTCCCCACACCCCGCCCAGGATCGCGCCTGCGACCATCACCAGCGCGAAGGCGATCGAACTGACGATGGCTCCGGTCGTCGCTTCCTCGGCCGAGAACCAGTTCGGCAGCGAGGCCTTCGCGACCTGCAGATCGCCGAACAGATCGTAGGCGTCGCCGGCGATCGCTCCGAGGGCGGCCAGCACCACCAACAGCGCGAGGAACCAGACCGCCACCATGAACCCGTTCAGAGCTCCGTTGTATCGGGCCATGCGACCGGCCGCCCAGCCACCGAACATGAAGGCCAGGAAGATCACGACTCCTGCCGTTATCAGGGCGCCGAGGGTGATCTCCTCCTCGTTGGCCACCACGCCCGTCTGGAACGCGATGGCGCCGATCGCCGCAGAGGCCAGCCCCGCGAGGATCAACGTGGAGGCGAGGGCGACGAGCATGCCCGCGAGGCTCGCAGGGAGGTCGACGCCGCCGAAGCGCGAGCGGGCCGCGTCGACACCGGACTCACGGTCCGTGACGGCCGGCTCGGTCCGTGTCTCGGTGACCCGCACGCCACGCGTTTCGTCGTGGTCGTAGTCGTGGTCGTGGAGGCGCTCGTCAGTCATGGTCGCTGACCTTGTCCTTCACGGTGTCGACGGCGTCGCCGACCTTCTCCTTCACCTCGGCGCCGGCACGATCCATCTTGCCCTCGCGCTCGAGCTCCTCGTTGTCGGTCGCGTCGCCGACGTTCTCCTTGATGGTTCCCTTGGCCTTGTCCAGGTGCTCACCCATCACATGCTCCTTTCCGTCGCGACCTGCGTCTGCATGGCCGCACGCTGCTCGTCCGCCTGCTGCCGCGCCGCCTGCTTGCCGGCCTCGGGGTCGGCGTTCTCGCGGACGTCCTGCACCGTGCTCTCAGCGCTCGAGGTCCACCGCTCGAGGTAGCGCCGGGCGATCGGGATGCCGCCGACGCCGAAGGCGACGACCGCTGAGCCCACGACCATCACGAGCAGCGCGTAGAAGAGGCCGTTCACGATGTTCGGCGCGACCTGCAACTGGTCGAGCGCGGCGAACAGACCCACCACCAGCACCGCGATGCCGGCGCCCTTCGCGATGACCGAGCCGCCGCGCACCGCGCCGAGCGTCGGCTCGAGCACGTCGGTGATGACCTTGGCGAGCACCGCGGCGATCACCAGGATGACGACCGCCACGATCACGTTGGGCAGGTAGGCGATCATGCCCTCGAGCAGATCGCTGATCGGGTTCGGCCCCCAGATGCCGAAAGCGAGCTGCAGCGCGATCAGGAACACGAGCCAGAACACGACCACGCCGATCACGTCGGATGGATCGGTCTTGCTGCGCTCGAACGCTTGCCGCATGGTGCCTCGCTCGACGAGACCATCGAAACCCACTCGCTCCAGCACGGTGTTGGCGACCTTCGACAGCGCTTTTGCCACGAAGTAGCCGATCAGCAGGATGACGAAGAAGCCGAGCAGCTTGGGGGCGAACGTGGCGACGTCAGCCCACGCCTGCTCGAGACCTCCTTCGATGTCGACCTGTGCGAGCATCTCGTTCCTCACTTTCCTTTCGTGATGCGTCGTGACGTCAATCCAAGAGGCTGACGCCACCGGGCCCGACGAGCAGCCCACCGATGATCAGGACGATGCCCCACAGCAGCGCCCCGCGGACGATGCTGAAGATGCCTGCGATGACCAGCACCGCGGCGATGATCCACAGGATCGTGTCGGTGGCGCCCTCGTTGCTGCCGTTCTGGGCGAGCATGGCGAGACCGATCTGCAACATGGTTCCCTCCCCTTCGTGTGCGCGGATTCACGCGCGTCGATGTGACGAAGGAGACATGTCCATCGGCACGGCCGTCTAAACACGGCGGGGGTACCGATCGGTCCTCTCGGCGAGTAGGCTCGGATGCGTCGTGGCGACCTCGTCGATCGCATCCACCAGGCCCGCAGCCGGGCCACCAACCGCTGGGCTCGACGCGTGCGCGAACCGCATGCTCGCGTCGATCTCCCCCACCACCCGGGACCGATTGCTCGCGCATGCCCTCACGCTCGACGTCGCCGCAGGCGGCGAGCTCTATACACCCAGCCGGCCGGCCCCCTGGGTCTTCTTCCCGCTGTCGTGCGTGGTCTCGATCCTGACCGTGCTCGACGACGGCTCGGCGGTCGAGACCGCGACGATCGGTCGCGAGGGCATGGTGGGCACGTTCCAGGCGCTGGGTGACGACCGGAGCCCGTACGGTCGAGCGGTGATCCAGATGGACGGCCGGCTGCTTCGGGTCGAGGCCGCGGTGTTCCGCGACGAGCTCCGTCGTGACCCCGCGCTCACGGCCGCCACCGAGTCGTACGTGCGGGCTCTGTTCGTGCACGTCTCGCAGAGCGTGGCATGCGCCGCGGCGCACTCGGTCAAGCAACGGCTTGCGCGCTGGCTCCTGCAGACGAGCGATCGCGTAGTGAGCGACGAGATCGAGCTCACCCACGACTTCCTCGCCCACATCCTGCACGTGCGCAGGGCGTCGGTCACACTCGCGCTCGGCGGCTTGCAGACCCTCGGGCTCATCGCGACGCGCCGGGGAGGCACGACGGTGCTCGACCGGGAAGGTCTCGAAGCGCAGGCCTGCGAGTGCTACGCCCGGGTGAACGAGGAGTACGCCCGCCTGATCCCCGGCGAGCCGCTCGCTCGGTAACGATCAGCGATCGACGCGCCGCCCGAGCCGGCGGCGGATGAGCCGACGTAGCCACCCGACCCTCGAGCTCGTCTGATCCGCCTTCACCGCGGCGTCCTCGAGCGCCTCGGCCACCACGGGATCGTCGTTGATCTTCGCCGCCTCGTCGATCGCCGCCTGGGTCTGCTGGGCTGCGGAGTGCGCGGCATCAGCGCCCAACAACTCTGCTGCTTCGTCAGCGGACATCGGCATCCCCCTTCGCCTCGGCTGGGCAGGCATATAGCCCCGCAACCGGACCGTATGCGTACTCAGATGATGCGAGACGCCACGCGATCTGTCCATCGCGTGGCGTCGGGTCGCCGGGATTGCCCCCGGTGAACCCCGGCGTCGCGTTACGCTCGTGCATCGTGAACCCCGAGCACCGCCACCCCCATACCCCTAACGTCGAGCCGGTTCCTGCCGCTGGGGTGCGCACCTCGCAGGAGGCCACCGGACAGGTGCAGGTCGCGGTGGAGGCGCGGCGCTCCGCGATCGCGCTTCGGGGAATCTTGCTCGTCGCGACCCTGGTCGCGCTCTACGTGCTCTGGCCGAGCTTGCTCACCGTCTTCGAGACCTGGCCCGAGCTGCTCGACCTGAACCCCGGCTGGTTCGTGGCCATGTTCGCGCTCGAGGCGCTGAGCTTCGCGTGCATCTGGGGCTTGCAGCGCATCGCCCTGCGCACCCGGCGCTGGTTCGGGGTCGCGACGGCCCAGCTGGCCTCCAACGCCTTCAGCCGAGTGGTGCCCGGGGGTGCGGCAGCCGGCGGCGCCCTTCAGTGGCGCATGCTGACCGATTCCGGCGCCGACGGTGCCCAAGTCGCGACCGGGCTCACGGCTGCATCACTGATCAGCGCGGGCACCCTCTTCATGCTGCCGCTCCTGACATTGCCCGCCGCGTTGTTGGGCCAACCCGTTCCAGGCGGGCTCGCGCAGGCCGCGTGGCTCGGCGGCGTGGTGTTCGTGATCGGGTTCCTCGTCGGGTACCTCTTGATCACCCGCGACGATGCGCTGCGATCGGTGGGCCGAGGCGTGCAGCGGCTGCGCAACCGTCTCGCGCGGGGCGCCCCGGTCGTGGCCGATCTGCCGGACCGGCTCGTGACGCAGCGCGATGCCATCGTGAGCAGGCTCGGCGGCGACTGGTGGAAGGCTCTGCTCCTCGCACTCGGCAACTGGCTCTTCGACTACCTCGCGCTGCTCGCGGCGATCACGGCGGTCGGCGCGAAGCCCCGCCCCACGCTCGTGCTGCTCGCGTACTCCGCCGCGATGGTGCTCGCGATGATCCCGATCACGCCCGGCGGGCTCGGCTTCGTGGAAGCCGGCCTGACCGGTCTGCTCGCGCTCGCCGGCGTCTCGGCCGGCGACGCCGTGCTCGCGGTGCTCGCCTACCGGCTGGTGTCGTTCTGGCTGCCGCTGCCCGCCGGCGGCGTCGCGGCCCTGCTGCACCGCATGCGTTACCGCGGACGCGTCGCGATCCCCGACACCGGCTGAGCCCACTCGTCGGCGAGCATCGCGTACACCACGACGTCGTAGAAGCCGCCGAGGCCCCGGCCGCCTCCTCGCTCGACGCCTTCCCGCAGGTAGCCGAGCCGCTCGGGCACGGCCCGGCTGCGCACGTTGCCCACCCCCGCTCTGATCACCACTCGGTTGAGGCCCGCGTGTTCGAAGGCCAACCGGGTGAACTCCCGGGCGGCCCGAGTGACCAGCCCCCGCCCCTCGAACGCGGCGCGGTTCCAGTAGCCGATCTCGCCCGCGATGCGGAAGGGATCCCACGACAGGCCGATGCCGCCGGCGAGCTCGCCCTCGACGAAGACGCCGCAGCCTTCGAGGCCGTCGGACTCCGCGATCACCTTCTCGAGCCACACACGCTGCACGTCGATCGAGGTCGTGTGCTCGACCCACGGCATCCATTCGCCGAGACGCTCGCGCTCTCCCGACGCGACGGCCCAGATCGCGTCGAGGTCGTCGATCGTGTACCGGCGCACCGCCGCGCCGTCACCGAGATCGATCGGCAGCGGGTCCGCAGCGCTCACGAAGCGCCGGCGGCTTCCCGCTTCGCGCGCTCTTCCTCCTGCAGCACGCGGCGGAGCACC
>DASVGA010000420.1:0-4676 GCA_036379795.1 Actinomycetota bacterium
GATCCTCGCCGGCGTCCTCGAGCGCCCACGTCATCGCGAGCGCGGCCCCTGCGCCTTTGGGGTCGGGGGCCGTGATGTGGTGGGCGTCGTCGCTCGCGCCGTAGCCCGCGACCTCGCAGTAGATGCGGGCTCCCCGCGCACGCGCGCGTTCCTCGCTCTCGAGGATGAGCGCGCATCCGCCCTCGGACAACACGAAGCCGTTGCGATCGGCGTCGAACGGACGGGAGGCGGTTTCGGGGTCGGGGTTCTTCGTGAGCGCGGTCATCTGCGCGAACGCGGCGACGGTGAGCGGGATGGTCGCGGCCTCCGATCCGCCGGCGATCGCGAGGTCGACGTAGCCGTCGCGGATCAGACGCATCGCCTCACCGATCGCATGGTTCGACGACGAGCACGCCGACACGGTGCAGTAGTTGGGTCCCGTGAGCCCGTAGCGCATCGCGATGTGACCGCCCGCTGCGTTCGCCATGAGCATCGGCACCATGAACGGCGATACGCGGCCGGCGCCCTTCTCGCGCAGCACGTCGTGCTGGTCGAGCAGGGTCTGGACCCCGCCGATGCCGGTCGCGAAGATCACCGCGCCTCGGTCCGAACGCACATCGGGCTCCCCGGCGTCGGCCCACGCGAGCTTGGCGCTCGCGATCGCGTACTGCGAGAAGGGGTCGGTGCGGCGGGCTTCCTTGGCGTCGAGGTGATCGGTGGCCACGAAGTCGGCCGGGTAGCCCGCCACGCTCACCGGAAGGTCGCTCGTGTCGAAGGCCACGATCTGCCGCACGCCGTTGCGTCCGCTCGTGAGCCCGGCCCAGAAGTCCTCGACGCCGGTACCCACGGGCGCGACCGGTCCGATGCCGGTCACGACGACCTTGGTCCTCGAGCTCACGGGGGAACGCTCCTCTCGACGGCGGGCGCCGAACGCGCTACGAGACGCCGAGCTTGCCGGCGACGAGGTCGACCGCCTGGCCGACCGTCTTCACCGATTCCATCTCGTCCTCGGGGATCTCGATGCTCCACTCTTCCTCGAGCGCGAGCACGGCCTCCACGAGGTCGAGCGAGTCGGCGTTGAGGTCCTCGGCGAAGCGCGCGTCGGGCACGACCTGCACCTCATCGACGGCGAGTTGCTCGGCGAGCACCTTCTTCACCCGGGTCTCGATCTCCGAACGATCGGTCATGTCGTTGTTCCCCTCCTGTGTTCGCGAACGGCTGTCGGCACAAGGCTAGCGGGCGGAGCGGGCGGCGACCCCTGCAGCGCCGGTCCAGGCAGGGGCTTCACGCCGTGAGCCCGCCGTCGACCGGGATCACGGCCCCGTTGACGTATGAGGCTTCCTCGGACATGAGGAAGCGCACGACCGCCGAGACCTCCTCGAGGTGAGCGGTGCGTCCGAGCGGGGTCTGCTCCACGTAGAAGGCGCGCGCCCGATCGTCGAGGTGCGAGGTCATCTCGGTGTCGACGAGTCCCGGGCAGATCGCGTTCACCGTGACGCCCTTGGCGGCGATCTCGCGTGCGAGCGACGTCGTGAGCCCGAGCAGGGCGGTCTTCGATGCCGCGTAGACCGTCTGGCCGGCGTTGCCGTGCAGGGCGACGGCGCTCGAGACGTTCACGATGCGGCCCCATCGTTCGCGGAGCATGCCGCGCATCGCGGCTTGCGCGCAGAGGAAGGCGCCCTTGACGTTGGTGGTCATGACCTTGTCGTAGGTCTCCATCGAGTACTTCAGCAGCAAGCCGTCCTGGCTGAACCCCGCGTTGTTGACGAGCCCGGTGACGTTGCCGGCTTCCTCGGTGACCCGGCGGAACGCCTCGCCGACGCTCGCCTCGTCGGTGGTGTCACAGAAGACCGCGAGGCCCGGGGTGCCGGCGGTCTCGAGGGCGTCGAGCACGTTCTTGGCCGCGGCCTCGTCGCTGCGGTAGCCGACCGCGACCGTCCACCCGGATTCGGCGAGCGCGATCGCGCAGGCCCGGCCGATGCCGCGCGTCGCGCCCGTGACGACCGCGACCTTCGAGGTCACGCGTTCCCCGGGGCGGCCTGCGAGGGCGACGGAAGCGTCCAGCGAACGAGCGTGGCTCCCCACGTGAGCCCTGCCCCGAACGAGGTGAACAACACCAGATCGCCCTCGTGGATCGTTCCGTTGCGCCACGCCCGGTCGAGCGCGATCGGGATCGACGCGGCGCTCGTGTTGCCGACCTCGGCGACGTCGACGATCGCCTTGGCCGGATCGATGCCGAGGCGTTCGACCACGGCGGTCATGATGCGCGCGTTGGCCTGGTGGGGGATCAGCACGTCGACGTCGTCGATCGAGTGTCCCGACTTCTCCAACAGCTCGCGGCAGGCGTTCGCCATCTCGGTGACCGCCCGCTTGAAGACCTCACGTCCGTTCGGCATGCGCACCACGTGGTCGCCCGCCGCGACCGTCTCGGCCGATGCCGGCGTGCGCGTGCCACCGGCCGGCATCCACAGGATCTCGGCGGCGCCGCCGTCGGCGCCGAGGATCGAGCCCTCGACCCCGGCCATCGCCGAGGCCTGCACCACCGCGGCGCCGGCGCCGTCGCCGAACAGGATGCACGTGCCCCGGTCGGTGAAGTCCATGATGCGGCTGAAGACCTCGGTGCCGATCAGCAGGATCGTGTCGGCCATGCCCGCCGTGATGAACGCCGTGGCGGTCGCGAGTCCGTAGCTGAACCCGGCGCACGCCGCGTTGACGTCGAAGCTCGGGCAGCTCACCCCCAGCTTCTCCTGCACCCATACCGCCGTGGCCGGGAAGACCGTGTCGCCGGTGATGGTCGCCACGACGATCATGTCGAGCTGCTCGGCGCTGATTCCGGCGCTCTCGAGCGCGGCACGGCCCGCCTCGACCGCGAGATCCGATGCCTGCACGTCGTCGTCGGCGAAGTGGCGGGCCTCGATGCCCGTGCGATCGCGGATCCACTCGTCGTTCGTGTCGACGATCGTCTCGAACCAGGTGTTGGGCACGAGCCGCGGAGGGAGCGAGCTTCCCACCCCTGCGATGGTGGCGTGGCGCGTCACGTCGGCGAGCTTACCGCGGCGACCGCGGCCTCGGGAGAGCCAACCGCGAGCGCGGTCGCACCCGGCACGGCGCGCTTGGCCATCTTCGTGAGCACGTCGCCGGGGCCGCATTCCAGGAAGGTGGTGGCACCGGCCGCGGCGAGCGCCTGCGCATCGTCGAGCCACCTGACCGGCGAGATCACGTGGCGTTCGAGCAGCGATCGCAGTTCGTCCGGTTCGGAGACGAGCTCGCCGCTCACGTTCGACGCGATCGGGAAGTCGGGCCGGGCGAGCTCGAGCTCGGCGAGCGCGGTCCGGATCGGCTCGACCGCCGGCTGCATCAGCGGCGAGTGGAACGCGCCGGCCACGTTCAATCGCACGGCGCGGATCTTCCGCTCGGCGGCGAGCGCTTCGGCCCGCTCGATCGCGGCCACCGATCCGCTGATCACCGATTGCGCGGGGGAGTTGCGGTTCGCCACGAGCAGCACGTCGTCGCCCCGGGCGTCGTCGCACAGGGCCTCGGCATCGTCGGGACCGGCGCCGAGCAGCGCGCTCATCGAGCCTCGCTCGGCCTGAGCCGCGCGCTGCATCGCCTCACCGCGGACGACCACGAGCTCGAGGGCCTCGCCGAGCCCGAGCACCCCCGCCGCCACCAGGGCCGAGAACTCGCCGAGCGAGTGCCCCGCCGCGCCGATCACGCCCGTGAGCCCGCTGTCCCGGAGCACCCGGAATGCGGCCACCCCGCAGGCGAGCAGCGCCGGCTGTGCGAACGCGGTCGTGGCGAGGGCCGCCTCGTCGTGGCAGCCGGCGACGACGTCGCGGCCCATCGCCTCCGACGCTTCCTCGAGCACGGTTCCTCCCGCCGGGTGCCCGGCCCAGGGGTCGGCCATGCCCGAGAACTGCGACCCCTGCCCCGGGAAGACCACGGCGATCGTCATGAAGGATGAGGCTACCGAGCCGGACCGATCGGCGACCCGCGAGGTCGTGGCGACGGTGTGGTTCCTGGCCCGAACGCCCTCCCGGAGGTTGCCAGCTCACCGGGGCTCCTGTTGAATGACCTGCGAGTCCCATCATGGCCGAGAGGATTCAGCGTTCTTCTTCTCCCACGTCCAAGGCTCAAGGGACGGAGGGTGTACTCGGGTTCCTTGGTCGCGACATGGCCGTCGACCTCGGCACCGCGAACACGCTCGTGTACGTGCGTGGACGCGGCGTCGTGCTCAACGAGCCGAGCGTCGTCGCGATCAACACCCTCACTGGAGCAATCCTTGCGGTGGGTGCCGAGGCCAAGCGCAGGATCGGGCGCACGCCCAGTCACATCCAGGCCGTGCGCCCACTGAAGGACGGTGTGATCGCCGACTTCGACGTCACCGAGAAGATGCTCCGGTACTTCATCCAGAAGGTTCACAAGCGGCGCCTCCTCGCGAAGCCGCGCGTGGTCGTCTGCGTCCCGTCGGGCATCACCGGCGTCGAGCAGCGCGCGGTCGAGGAGGCGACGATCGCGGCGGGTTCCCGCCGCGCGTACATCATCGAGGAGCCGATGGCCGCCGCGATCGGCGCCGGCCTGCCGGTGGGCGAGCCGACCGGGAACATGGTCGTCGACATCGGCGGCGGCACCTCCGAGGTCGCGGTGATCTCGCTCAACGGCATCGTCTACGCGCAGAGCGTCCGCATCGGCGGCGA
>DASVGA010000421.1:0-4667 GCA_036379795.1 Actinomycetota bacterium
TACTGCTCGGGCATCGGGCTGAGCTATGGCGTGCCCACGGTCGCACTTCGCTACTTCAACGTCTACGGTCCTGGCCAGGACCCCGAGTCGGAATACGCGGCCGTCGTGCCGCGGTTCGCCGTCGCCTGTCTCACGGGCGCGCGTCCCGAGGTGCACGGTGACGGGGAGCAATCGCGCGACTTCACCTACATCGACGACGTGGTGGAAGCGAACCTGCGAGCGGCCGTCGCGCCCGAGCAGGCGCACGGCAGGGCCTTCAACATCGGGGGCGGCGGCGAGCCCACCTCGATCAACCGCCTCCTCGCGCTCGTCGCCGATGCCGCCGGCGCCGACCCCGATCCCGTCCACACCGGAACCCGCGCCGGCGACGTGCGCACGACCCAGGCCGACGTCTCCGAGGCGGAATGGATCCTCGGCTTCGTGCCGACCGTGCCGATCGAGGAAGGGGTGCGTCGCACGGTCGAATGGTTCCGCGCGTCGCTCGCGGTGGGTGCGTCGTGAAGGTCGCGGTCGTCGGCACCGGTCATGTAGGGCTCGTTACCGGGTGTGCGCTCGCGAGCCTCGGTCACGACGTCGTCGGGACCGACGCATCGGCGGACAAGGTCGCGATGCTCGGCCGTGGCGAGGCGCCGTTCCACGAACCCGGCCTCGACGACCTGCTCGCCGCCGGGCTGGCGGCCGGAACGCTTTCGTTCGTCGGGTCGATCGCCGAGGCCGTTGCGGGCGCCGAGGTCGTCTTCGTGTGCGTGGGGCGCCCGCCGGTTGGCCTCGGCGATCGGAGTCTCTCCGCGGTGGAAGATTCGGCTCGCGAGATCGCCCGTGCGGCTGCGGACGACGTCGTGCTGGTCGTGAAGTCGACGGTGCCGCCGGGCACCACGGCCCGCATCGAGAAGGTGATGCGCTTGGAGCGACCGGACCTGCGGTTCTCGGCGGTCTCGAGCCCGGAGTTCCTGCGCGAGGGTCATGCGATCGACGACACCCTGCGGCCCGACCGGCTCGTGGTCGGCGCCGGCGATCGCCGCGCCATCGAGGTGCTCAGAGGTCTCTACGCCTCGATGATCGCGTCGGGTGTGCGGCTGATCGAGACCGACCCGCGCACCGCCGAGCTCTCCAAGCTCGCGTCCAACGCGTTCCTGGCGACGAAGATCTCCTTCGCGAACTCACTCGCCCGTGTGAGCGAGCTCTCCGGGGCCGACGTCGAGGGCGTGACCGAGATCATGGGCGCCGACCCCCGCATCGGCCCGGCATTCCTGCGGGCCGGCATCGGCTTCGGTGGCTACTGCCTTCCCAAGGACATCGTCACCCTCGAGCGCGTGTCGGCCAAGCTCGGGTACGACTTCGCGATGCTCCGCGAGGTGTCGCGCGTGAACGAGGAAGCGCTCGACGCCGTAGCGCGCAAGGTCGAGGAAGCGATCTGGAACCTGGAAGGCAAGACCGTCGCCCTGTTCGGATTGGCGTTCAAGGCCGGCACCGACGACGTGCGGGGCGCGCCGGCACTTGAGCTCGCTGCCCGCTTGGCGAGCGAGGGTTCCGAGGTCGTCGCCTACGACCCCATGGTCGAAGCGGCACACGCCGGGCATGGCCCGATCGAGGTCGTCCGCGATCCGTATGCGGCTGCGACGGGGGCCGCGTGCATCGTCGTGTGCACGGAATGGCCCCAGATCCTCGAGCTCGACCTCGGTCGTCTCAAGGACGTCATGACCCAGCCGTCGATCGTCGACGGCAGGAACCTGCTCGATGCCGAGGTGTTGGCGCGGGCAGGGTTCTCCTACCATCCGGTGGGGCGGGCGTCGGTCGAGCTGGCCTGATCGCGGGCGCTGCCCCCCGGAGGCTCAGGCGAACCGCACCCACACGCTGAACGGCCGCGACGGCGTGCCCGCGTACCTCGCCGATGTCCCGCCGACCTCGAGCGAGTCGGAAGCCCCGACGATCGCCGATCCGGGCGGAACGTCGATCTGCAGTCGAACCACGCCCTCGGGCCAGGCCGTCTGTGGCACGACCTGGAGCCGGTACGAGCCGTCGTCGAGTCCGGCATCGGCCACCCGATACCCGATGATCAACGACATCGACGATCCGGGTTCGCTCGCGAGCCGAGCGACCACCCTCGCTCGCCCCGCGGTCTCCACGGTCTCGGTCTCGCTGGGAACGCTCGTCTCGGCGGTCACGCGCTCGGCTTTGGGGGGCAGCAGCACCGACACGTCGGCGGCCCACCCGCCCACAGGGTTCACGCCCGCCGGCTCGTCCACGGTCGCGGGCAGGGGCAACCCGATCAGGGCCGAGGGCCGGTCGGTCGGGACCTGGTTCACGAGGGTCACCACCGTGCGCACCCGGGCCGATCCATCGTCGCCGAGCGTGACCCGATGCGCCACGTCGCGACGGGCGAACACGACCGCGTGGTTGTCGACGACCGTGTCCCATGTGACGGCGAGCGCCTGGGGGGCGTGGATCGCGGTGGCCCCCGAGGCGCCGAGACGATCGACGAGCCGTTGCTCCCGGGCCCGTGTCGCGACGACGGCGAGATGGCGATCCGCCACGTCGCGGGCGAGAGCCACAGCGAACGGTTCCGTCGCGGGGCGATCGGCGAGGTAGGACTCCACGATGGCGCTGGCTATATCGGCCCTTCGTTCGGCGGCCTTCGATGCCGTCTCGGTCTCGAAGACCTCACGCTCGAGGACCTTCAGCGCCTGATCCGGGTTGACCGGAAGGTCGCGGCCGGCCACCTCGACCGATCCCGTCGCCCATACCGCATCGGCGAGCCAGATCGAGTCGGTCAGGACCACTCCGTCGAGCCGGCCGAGTCCATCCTCGTCGGCGGCGGTGAGCAGCAGCTGCCCGGCCTCGTGAGCATCGCCGGTCGCGGTTGCCTGTGCGTATCCGGCGCCGGCGGGCGCGAGCGGGTCGGCCAGCGCGAGGACGCCGTCACGTGCGGTGAGCACGCCGACCAGGTCCACCTCACCGCCGATGCCTTGCGGGCGCCCCAACGTCTGCACCGCAAGCAGGTAGCGGCGGTCCGCCCCCGATCCGAGGAAGCGTGGCAGCAGGGCCACGAGGTCGCGGAAGGCGGTCGCGATGCTCGCGCGCCTGCGCAAGGTCGCCGCCGCGTCCTGATAGGCGGTGGCGATCGGCCCGACGAGACGCTCGGATCCGATGGCGTCGAGCTGCGACGAGGCGTCGGCGAGCTCGGAGGCGACCTCGCCGATGGCGGGGGCGGCCCGCTCGAGGGCATCCAGGTCGACGGCGCCGACCGCCTGGGTCGCGGGCAAGCGCAGGTCGTGCCAGCCCAGGGCGTCGGCGGCCTTCGCCATCGTGAGCCCCGCGGTGGCCGAACGCCGCGACGCGTGCGCTACCGCCGCCACCGCGTCGAGGTTGTCGCCGATCCACGGTAGGAGGCGCGCGAGCTCGATCGACGGGTGCCCGCCGGCGTCGAGGGCCGACTGGGCCCGCGCCGCGGCTTCCTCGAATCGAGGCACCGACGCGGCCGGGTCGCCGGTGACCACCGCAACCGTGCCCTCGGACAGCTCGCTCCTCGCCGAGGAGACGCCACGGAACATCGCTCGGCCGGCCCAGATGCCGTCGAGCACCAGCAGCACCACCAGCGTCGCGACCGCGGCCGCGACCGCCAGGCCCAGGCGGTCCGTCGTGGATCGATGGCGCTTCGCCCTCGGAAGCCGCACCCGCCGGCCGAGCCCGGCGATCGAGCGCAAGCCCGCCGCGCCGACCTCGCGGACCCTGGTGCCGAGTGATGAGGAGATCGCCATCGCTGGTCCGCACCCTAGCCCTTCCGTCGGTCAGCGGCGGCCGGAACTGCGCGGAACGAGCCTGCGGAGCGAGTTGACCGAGTCGCCGTGACGGCGTATCTTTCCCCGCGTCCTTCCAGGGCGTACGAAGGGGCCGGGGCCGCGACAGCGACCTGGCCGCGGGGCGTCGTTGACGACGCCCGTATCCGTGCGTACACTACCCGACTGCCGTGCCGTCCACGTGCTCTGCTGTGCGCCGATCCGATCTCCCTGGGAGGGGTGTCTCTTGCCTGACCAGCTCGTCCCTGTCCGTGAGCGTGTCAGTTTCGCCAAGCTCGACGAGGTGCTACCGCTTCCCGACCTCGTGGGCATCCAGCGGGAGTCGTTCGACTCACTGCTGAACGAGGGCCTCAAGGAGGTCCTCGAAGAGGTCTCCCCGATCGAAGATTTCACCGAACAGTTCCAGCTGTATTTCGGGAAGCATCAGTTCCGAGAGGTCAAGGCAACCGAAGAGGAATGCCGCGACCGCGACATCACCTACAGCCAGCCGCTGTTCGTCGAGGCAACCTTCGTCAACAAGGTGACCGGCGAGATCAAGGAACAGGAAGTCTTCATGGGGGACTTCCCGATCATGACCGAGCGGGGCACCTTCATCATCAACGGCACCGAGCGTGTCGTCGTGTCCCAGCTCGTGCGTTCCCCGGGCACCTACTTCAGCCGTGACCTCGACAAGACCTCCGACAAGGAGGTCTTCATCGCGAAGATCATCCCGAGCCGCGGCGCGTGGCTCGAGTTCGACGTCGACAAGAAGGACACCGTCGGCGTGCGCATCGACCGCAAGCGCCGTCAGCTCGTGACCGTGCTGCTGAAGGCCCTCGGCTGGTCCACCGACGAGATCCTCACGCTGTTCGACAACGCCCCCTCGATCCA
>DASVGA010000422.1:0-12377 GCA_036379795.1 Actinomycetota bacterium
CACAACGAGGAGTGCGTGCGGCGCATGACCCACGCGGTCCGGGGGGGCGGCGCGGTTCCTGCGTGGATCGGCGTCGTCGACGGTACGGTGACCGTCGGACTCGCCGATCGCCAGCTCGCCCGGTTCTGCGAACCGGGCGCCGCGGCGAAGGTCGCACGCCGCGACGTGCCGATGGCGGTAACCGATCGTGCGCTCGGCGCGACGACCGTGAGCGCGACGATCTGGGCGGCGGCCGCGGCGGGCCTGCGGGTCGGTGCGACCGGTGGCATTGGAGGGGTGCATCCCGGCGAGGCCGGTGATGTCAGCGCCGATCTGCTCGAGCTCGCGACGACGCCCGGCCTGCTGGTCTGCTCGGGGCCGAAGTCGATCCTCGACCCGGTGGCGACGGCCGACAAGCTGGAGGAGCTCGGGGTGTCGGTCGTCGGCTACGGGGTCGACCGGCTGCCCTTCTTCCTCACTGGGGCGTGCCCGGTGGAGCTGGAGCACACCATCGACACCCCGGTGCAGGGCGCCGAGATGCTCGCTTCGGCGCTCGCGCTCGGCATGCCCTCGACGCTCGTGATCGCCAACCCCGTGCCTCGGGCGTCGGCCATGGCCTCCGGCGAGGTCGAGTGGGCCGTCCGTGAGGCCGAGCGTCTGGCCACCGAGGCAGACATCTCCGGCAAGGGGCGCACCCCCTTCCTGCTCGGCGCGCTGGCCGAGCTCACCGACGGACGCAGCCTCGCCGCGAATCTCGATCTGCTGGAATGCAACGCGGAACTCGCGGGCGAGATCGCGGCGGCCCATGCCAGCGCGCACGGCTCACGGCGAGCGGATCCACGCTGAGAGGCCCGTCGGTGACCGAGCGGCCGATGCGTCGGTCGGCCCTCGTGGCCGGGGCTGTCGGCCCCATCGGGTTCGTGCTCGTCACGTTCGTGCTCGCCGCCCTGCGCCACGACGTGATCGAGCGCCAGGGGTGGGTCAGCTGGCCGAGCAGCATGGCGCTCGGTGGGCCGCCCGGGCTGCCGATGATCGCGGCCTTCCTCTGGCTGGGTGGCTGCTACCTGGTGTTCTCGCTCGGAGCGCTCCGTCCCGCGGTGATCTCCGGAGTCGCCGTCGCCGGCTACCTCGTGACCGCGAGCGGCGACCTGCTCCTCGCGTTCCCGACCGACGCCGTGGGCCGGCCCACCTCGTGGCACGGCACGCTGCACATCACCGGGGTCGTCGTCGCGACGGTCGGCACCCTGATCGTCTGCGCCAGCCTGTTGGCCGCGACCGGAGGCCGCGGCGCGTGGCGGGCGCTGCGTCCGGCGGCGACGGTGCTCGTGGCGGCCACCGGGGTCGGCATGGCCGGCGGGTTCGACCAGGCGTGGGCGAAGGTGGTCTACGTGGTGGGCATCACGCTTCCTGCGGCGGTCGTGCCGTGGTGCCTGCACCGCGCCACCCGGGAGCGACGCGCCGAGCCGCTCACCTGAGCCACGTCTTGCCGATCGCCTTGGAGAAGTTCCACGCGTAGCGCATGCTCTTCGGCTTCTTCGACTCGCCCCCGCGCCGCGTGAGGAACGTCACCGGCACCTCGAGGATGCGCGCCCGTTGTCGCAGCGCCTCGATCGTCACCTCCGACGTCCAGAACTGATCCTGCACCAGGATCAGCTTGCGGAGCGTCTCGGCGCGGGTCGCCCGATAGCCGCTGGAGATGTCGGTGATGCGCTGGCCGGTGAGGATCGTCACGAGCCAGGAGAAGAAGTGCACGCCGGCGTGGCGCACGAAGCCGCCGCCCCGCTCGAAGTCGCCGAGCATGCGTGAACCGTTCACGTGGTCGGCACGGTCTTCGGCGATCGGCGCGATCAGGATCGGGATCTCCTCGGGAAGGTGTTGGCCGTCGGCATCGAGCGTGACCACGATGTCGGCGCCGAGCTGCAGCGCGATGTCGTAGCCCACCCGCAGCGCCATGCCACCGCCTCGCCGGATCGGCAACGTGGCCGTGAGGGCCCCCGCTACCCGTGCGGCGTCGGCGGTGCCGTCGTCGGAGTGGTCGTCGATCACGATCGGCACGACGTGGTAGCCGGAGACCTCCTTCGGCATGGCCTCGATGACCGCGCCGACGTTCTCAGCCTCGTTGAAGGCGGGGCTGATCGTGATCACCTTGGGTCCCGGGGGGACACGGCGCTCGGCATCGGCCCAGTCGAAACGTTCCACCGCGAGTGCCTCCACGAGCTGGCGGATGGCTCGCCCGCTCCGGTCGGAGTGCCCCTGCAGTCGGAACAGCATCAGGAAGAGCACCACGACGGCGCCGAGCAGCACGCCGATCAGTCGGCGGTTGTTCCCCGCCTGGAAGTTGAACGTCCCGAGGACCGGGTCGAACAGGCTCGGTGCCGCGGCGAGCAACACCACGGCGACCGTGGCGAGGAACGCGGTGAAGATGCTGAGGCGGCTGATGTTGCGACGCTGGTAGGACCTGGCCGCGACGAAGAAGAATGCGACCGCGGCCACACCGGCGATCAGCCGGAGCGCCCACATGGCGTCAGCGCGCCGAGGTGCCGGCGGCCCAACGGTCGCGCGGCAGGATGTGATCGTCGATGACTCGGTCCTTGTGCCGGTCGATCTCGGCGAACATCGACTCGATCAAGGTCTCCGAGAGCAGGTGTGGCTCGAGGCCGAGGTCGAGCAGCTTCGTGTGCGCCGGGTTGTAGTAGTGCTCCTCCAGCTCGAACCGAGGGTTGTCGATGGGCTCGATCGCCACATCGAGCCCGATCTGGGCGCCGGCCTTCTGCACGAGCTCCGCGAGTTCCAGGATCGAGAACGACTCGGTGAACTGGTTGTACACGCGCATCTCGCCCCGCTCGGCAGGGTTCATCACCGCGAGCTCGATGCAGCGGAGCGTGTCGACGATGTTCAGGTAGCCGCGCGTCTGCCCCCCCGTGCCGTAGACGGTGAGCGGGTGGCCGATCACCGCCTGCAGACAGAACCGGTTGAGCGCGGTGCCGAACACGTCGTCGTAGTCGAACCGGGTGAGCAGACGGTCGTCGAGCTGCGTCTCGTCGGTGTGCGTGCCGTAGACGACGCCCTGGTTCAGGTCGGTGGCGCGCATGCCCCACACGCGACACGCGAAGTGGATGTTGTGCGAGTCGTGCACCTTCGACAGGTGGTACATCGAGCCCGGCAGCTTCGGGAACGGAAGCGTGTCGCGCCGCCCCTTGTGCTCGATCTCGATATACCCCTCTTCGATGTCGATGTTCGGGGTGCCGTACTCACCCATCGTGCCGAGCTTCACGAGGTGCGCGTCGGGGGTGATGTCGCGCATCGCGTAGATCACGTTCAACGTGTTCACGACGTTATTGGTCTGCGTGAAGACCGCGTGTTCGCGATCCTTCATGGAATACGGTGCGCTCGGCATCTCGCCGTAATGCACGACCGCCTCGGGCCGGAAGCCGGAGAACAGGCCCTCGGTCACGTCCCAGTCGGTGAGGTCGCCCTCGGTGAAGCCGATCTCGCCGCCGTTCACGTCCTTCCACGCGGCGACGCGTTCCGGGAGCCCCGCCGCGATCGGCGTGAGCGAGTCCGAGCCGGCCTCGCGGTGCGCCGTGCGCCGCAGGTAGTTGTCGACCACGTGGATCTCGTGGCCGAGCGCGGAGAACCGCATCGCGGTCGGCCAGCCGAGGTAGCCGTCTCCGCCCAGGATCAGGATGCGCATGTCGTTCCTTTCGAAGGGATCGTGCCGGAAAGGCCGCCCGATGGTATCAACCGGCCAGTTCCGCGAGTGCTTCGAGCACGCGGTCGACCTCGTCGAGCGAGTGGTAGTGACAGAAGCCGATGCGCACGGCGCCGCCGGTCTCGAGCAACCCGAGCCGCTCGAAGAGCTCGATCGCGTAGTAGTGCCCGTCCCACGTGAAGATGCCGGCGGCGGCGAGCGCCTTCGCGGTGTCGCGCGGGTGCTGATCGGCGACCCGCACCGCGAACGTCGGCGTGCGCTCATCGAAGCGGTCGACGTCGTCGATGCCGTACAGGCGCACCCCGTCGATCGACGCGACGCCGTCGAGGAAGCGGCGAGCGAGGCTGCGCTCGTGGTTGCCGATCGCCTCGAACGCGGCCACGATCGCCGTCCGCCGGGCGCTGACCCCCGGCGGCGGCTCCAGCGCATCGCTGCTCGCCGCCCCGAGCTCGGCGAGGTAGTCCACGGCCGCGGTGAAACCGGCCATGGCTTCGTGGTTCTGTGTACCCGTCTCCCAGCGTTCCGGTGACTCGTACCGTTCCGCCGGTCGCACCCGGTAGGCGTCCCAGCCGTCGAGCACCTCGGGCGAGGCGGCCACCATGCCCATATGGGGCCCGAAGACCTTGTACGGCGAGACCGTGACGATGTCGGCGCCGAGTCCGTCGACGTCGATCGCCCGATGCTGCGCGACGTGCACGCCGTCGACCACGACCATCGCGCCCACCGCCTTCGCCTTCGCGACGAGGGTCGCCGCGGGCGTGACCGTGCCGACGGCGTTCGACGCGAGGGTGAACGCCACCAGCTTCGGCTCGAGCCCGAGCGCTGCATCGAAGGAGTCGAGGTCGAGGGTCGCATCGTCGGGCCGCGCGTCGACCCAGGTGACCGTCGCTCCGGCATCGCGAGCGGCCAGCACCCACGGGCGCACGTTCGCATCGTGGTCGAGGCGCGTCACCACCACGCGATCGCCGGGCCCGATCGTGCGGGCGAACGACCGCGACAGATGCAAGAGCAACGAGGTCGAGTTCGCCCCGAACACGATGCGACGCGCGTCGGCTCCCACGAGGTCGGCCCCGGCATGCCTGGCCGCGGCGACCGTCTCAGCCAGCTCCTCGCTCGCGGCGAAGATCCCGTCCATGTTCGAGATGCCACGACGGTAATGGGCGGCCACGGCCTCGATCACCGTATCGGGGACCTGGGAGCCGCCGGGGGTGTCGGCGTAGATCACGGGCCGCCCGTTCTGCGTTCGCGACAGCGCCGGGAATCGCGACCGCAGCACGGAGAGGTCGATCGCGTTCGTCATCGACCTAGGGTGGCGCGCTACGACGCGCGGTTGAGCTCGGCCCGCAGTCCCTCCGCGGTGAGAGCCTCCCGGCGAGCCCGCAGGTCCAGGTACAGCAGTACGCTTACGATCGCCGAGAACGGTGCGGTGATGATCTGCGCGATCGCCTGGAAGATCCAACCCACGAACCAGTTGTCGCCGCCGATCGCCCCGATGATGCCGCTCACCACGGCCGCGATGATGCCCGCGACGACGATGACGCCCAGCGCGTGCCAGAAGAAGCCCTTGACCAGGTTCCACGACCGGCTCATCGCTTCGGTGCCTCGGAGGTTCTCGACCACGAGGGCGGGGATCGACACCGAGAACATCACCAGGAAGATCACGCCCGGGACGATCAGCAGGATGAATCCACCGATCACCGCGAGCCCGACCAGGATGGAGATCAGCAGCACGCTGCCGAACCGCGCGAAGCCCCACTTGTACGAGGCGTCGATGTCGACCGGGTCGCCGATGCTGCCGAGTGCTGCGCCGCGCATGAGCGCCGCCTGCAGCACGGCGTTGATGACGACGGCGATCAACGCTCCGACGAGGGCGACGAGGATCGCGACGCCTGCTGCACGGGGGCTGACGGTCTCGATCGTCTCCCCGAGGACCGTCACCGTCTCGGTGTCGGGAGCGAAGATCACGCCCTCGATGAACGCACCGATGAACGACAACGGCACGACGACGATCGCGACGATCATGAGCAATCCGGCTGCGTTGGCCTTGTAGATCTCGAACGCGGTGCTCAGGATCTCCCCGATCCCTCGCTGTGGCAGACCTGGCCCACCCGTTCCTCCTGCGCCGCCGGGTGGGGGTGGGGGCGGGGGAGGAGGAGTCGTGAAACCACCGGAGCTGTCCATGTGATGCAGTCCCCCTTCGTCGGTGACCGAACGGCGGCATCCTACGCCCTCGTCCGGGGGCTTGTGGGAGGGTCCCGCCGTTGCGTCGCGAGCGGCCGCCCGCTACGGTCGATGCGTTCCCGACCGAGGAGAGCTCGTGAGGGACAGCGCGGGTACCGGTCCACCGCCGGGCTCGACCGACGCCGGCACGAAGCGGTGCCCGTTTCTGCGCGGAGAGCATCCAGGCAGCGGCGCGATCCTGGGGTTGATCTTCGGCTACCAGGCGAAGGCTCAGATCGACCGATCCGGCGGGCGCGAATCAGGCGAGGCATGGCCGTCGCCGGCATCGTGCTCGGGTGGGTCGGCGTCGGGGGGATCGTCCTCATGCTGCTGTTCGCCGTTGCCGTCTCGGCGAACTCGACCACCGTCGTCTATCCCTGACGGGCGGCTACGCGGTCACGTGGAGCGGTCCCCATGCTTCCTCGGGGCGCCATGACGACCAGTCCTCGTCGAACGGAGGCCGCCGGCCGATCACATGCTCGATCGCACGTTCCCCTGCCGCTCGGATCTCGATCGCCGCGGCGTCGGTGACGAGGCCCCGGGAAACCGCTTCTGTGAGCTCGTGCTCGTCCTTCCACTCGTGGATGTCGAGCGTAGGGGGGATACGCACATCGAGGAACCAGTCGGTGTACTCGAACGCTCCGGGCTCGGCCTGCCTGAGCGGCGACTGCATGTTCACGTAGTACCCGCGGAACTCCCACGTCGGGGTCCACGACAGCAGCACGGCGTAGGCGGTCTCGGAGAACGCGAACGACAGCACCGGCCGATCGCGCACGACCGTCTCGAGCTCCCAGGGTCCGTCGTGGAACCGGACCTCCCCGTGGTCGCGAGGGTCGTTCAGGAACCGTGAGCCCGGCGCGAGGTAGAACGCCCGGTACACGCCGGGTACGTCGCGCAGCACCCGCACCCGGCGTTCGGCGAGCGTCCGGTCGCGCCAGACCTCCCGCAGCGTGACGATCTCGCCGGTGATCAGCCGAGCCGTTCGGCGAGCGCGGTGAGGATGCGCTCGGCCGCCCATTCCAGGTCTTCCCGTGTCACGCACAGCGGAGGGGCGAGGCGCACCGTGGTCTCGTGCGTGTCTTTCGCGAGCACGCCCATCTCCATGAGCCGCTCGCACACCGCGCGCGCCGGAGCCGCTTCGGGTGTGAGCTCGATGCCGATCCACAGCCCCTTGCCGCGCACCTCGGCGACCGCGCCGGCCGGGGCGTCGGTGCGCAGACGCTCGATCAGCGCCGTGCCGAGCTCGTCGGAGCGGCGCTGGTACTCGCCGGTGTTCAGCAGCCGCAGCACCTCGATGCCGATCGCGCACGCGAGCGGATTGCCCCCGAAGGTGGACCCGTGCTCCCCGGGGCGGAACACCCCGAGCACGTCACGCCTCGACACGACCGCCGAGATCGGCACGATGCCGCCCCCGAGCGCCTTGCCGACCACGTAGACGTCGGGGGTCACGCCCTCGTGCTCACACGCGAACGTACGCCCGGTGCGCCCGAGTCCCGACTGGATCTCGTCGGCGATGAAGAGCACGCGGTGCTCGTCGCAGAGCTCCCGGGCGCGCCGCAGGTACCCCTCGGGAGGCACGACGATCCCAGCTTCCCCCTGGATCGGCTCCACCAGGAACGCCACGACGTCGGGGTCGGCGAGCGCCGTCTCGAGGGCTGCAGCGTCGCCGTAGGGAACCGTCTCGAACCCCGGGGTGAACGGTCCGAAGCCGCTGGTGGCACTCGGATCGGTCGAGAAGCTCACGATCGTGATCGTGCGCCCATGGAAGTTCCCCTCGCAGGTCACGATCTTCGCGCGGTTCTCGGGAACCCCTTTCACGTCGTATCCCCAGCGACGCGCGGTCTTCACGGCGGTCTCGACGGCTTCGGCGCCGGAGTTCATCGGCAGCACCATGTCCATGCCGCAGAGCTCCGCGAGCCCCTGGCAGAAGAGCCCCATCCGGTCGTTGTGGAACGCCCGGCTCGTGAGCGTCACGCGGTCGAGCTGCGCGTGCGCGGCCGCGATCAGGTCGGGGTGACGATGGCCGAAGTTCAGCGCCGAGTAGGCGGCGAGCATGTCGAGGTAGCGTGTGCCCTCGACGTCGGTGACCCACGCGCCCTCTGCATCGGCGACGACGATCGGCAGCGGATGGTAGTTGTGCGCCGAGTAGCGCTCGACGAGGTCGATGTGCTCGTCGGTGGAGATCGGCGGAACCCGGTCGGTCCCCGGCGAGGCGGGGGAGAGCTGTCCGCCGGCATCGGCCACCGTGGTCATCGAACCCCTTTCGCGCTCGTGCGGATCGCGCCCGCACGAGCGCTCGAGGGGATGATACGGCGTCGCTCAGTCTGCGCAGACCCCCGGATCCGGCTCGTGCGGATCTCGCCTTGACTCGTGTCGGGGCCGAGGCGTAGATTCACTCCTCTACTCGAACACATGTTCGATTCTGTCTGTGAGGTCCGTCACGGTGACGAAGCGATTCGACGAGGAGATCAGGGTCGAGCGTGATACCGGCATGCCGAGCGCCTTCGAGTGGCGAGGCACACGCTACGAGGTCGCCGACGTGATCGGCCGGTGGAAGATCGAAGGCCGCTGGTGGTCCGACGGCCGCGACCGCGAGTACTGGCGGGTCGAAGCGCGCGGGGGCGCCGTCTGGGACCTCTACTTCGACCGCGTCAGAGACCGCTGGCACATGGAACGCCTGTGGGACTGAACACCGGTGTCCGATCCGGAACCGCTGCCGGCACCCGGTTAGGGCACGGTCTCGAAGCCTTCCCGGCGGAAGTCGGGGTCGAAGGTGAACGCGCGATCGATGCGCTCGGCGCGCATCAGCTCGAAGCTCGTCCGGTCGACGAACGAGACACGCCTGCTCATCCCTGCGAGGTACGCGATGATCGCTCGCTGATGCAGATCACCGTCGACGAACCTGATGTCGCAGGCAGGCAAGACGTCGTCGATCAGCATGCGAACGGCTTCAACGCCGAGACGAGCATGGGTCAGCGCGATCGTCTCGGTGACGACGTAGCTGTGGGTGCGCAGCACCTCGTGTTCCCCGACCGAGACGCTCTCGATCCACGCGAGGGCTGCCTCGCGGGCCGGGTCGCTCTCATCGATCAAGGCATACAACGCCGAGGAATCGACGAACGTCGTCATCGCTTCCGCAGGTCGTCTTCGAGGATCTTCGCCAGGTACTCGTCGTGGCGGACGCTGACGTCGGTCTTGCCTTCACGATCGCGGAACCCTCCACGCTTGACGGCGGCCAACGCCCTGGCGAACCGCTCGGCGCGGTCGTCACGTTCCGGCAGTCGGTCGACGGCTTCACGGATCACCTCGGCCATCGACACACCACGCTCGGCGGCGAGACGTTTGGCCTTCTCGGCCTGTTCGACGGTGAGCTGGATCTGTGTCCGGACCACGACAGCACGATAACACTTGACGACATCATGATGACATCCTTCGTGCACCTTGACGTGCGGTCGTGCTTCTCCCTGAAGGAAGGCGCGTTCACGCCTGAGCAGCTCGCCGCTCGTGCGGCTGGGTTCGCACTGGGCTCGGACCCACCGGCGGTGGCGATGACCGACCGCGACGGGCTCTACGGGGCCGCTCGGTTCGTGCGGGCGTGCGAGGGAGCGGGCGTGCGCGCGATCCTGGGCGCCTCGCTCACGGTGAGGACGCCGCAGCCGGGTGGGCGGGGATACGAACGAGCCGACGCACATCTCGTGCTGCTCGCGACCGACGACACGGGCTACGCGAACCTCTGCCGGCTCATCACCGACGCGCACATGCTCGGCGAGCGAGGCGACCCCTGGGTCGACCCCCTGCAGGTCTGCGCGCACGCGACGGGTCTCGTCGCGATCGCCGGACCCCGGTCGCACCCGGGCCGGGCCGCGACCCATGGCCGCATCGACCACGCCGCGAGGCTGCTCGCCCCGTTCCGCGAGGCGTTCGGTCGCGACCGGCTCTTCGTCGGTGTCGAGCACCGGCTCGAGCGTGAGTCCGACGACGAGGTCCGGGCGATGTTGCGCCTCGCCGAGCGGGCCGGCGTCGGCGCCGTCGCGACGAACCCCGTGCGCTACCTCGATCCCGGCGACGCGTTCGTGGCCGACGTGCTGGAGTGCATGCGGCGCCTGGTGCCGCTCGCAGATACGAACGTCACGCGCCGCAACGCGGAGGGTTGGTTGAAGCCGCCCGCCGAGATGCGCGCACTGTTCCGTGAGCGCCCGGACCTGTGCGACGCGACCCTTCAGATCGCCGACATGTGCCGCTACGACCTCGGGCTCGGGCGCATCCACTTCCCCGACTTCCCGACACCGGCAGGGCGCAGCGCCGACGCGATGCTCGCCGAGCGGTGCTGGCGGGGGGTGTACGAGCGCGGCATGAGCGAGACCGGCGAGCTGCGCGAGCGGCTGCACCACGAGCTCTCGATGATCCGGCGCATGGGGTTCGCGGCGTACTTCCTCACCGTGGCCGACATCGTCGCCGACGTGAAGTCCATGGGCATCCGGGCGGCCTGCCGGGGAAGCGCCGCCGGCTCGCTCGTGTGCTACCTCACCGGCATCTCCGACGTCGACGCGCTGCGCCACGGCCTGTCGTTCGAGCGGTTCATGAACCCGATGCGGACGGACCTTCCCGACATCGACATCGACGTCGAGTCGGCGCGCCGCGAGGACGTCTACGACATGATCCTCGGCCGTCACGGTGAGGAGCGGGCCGGGTGCGTCGCGATGGTCGACACCTACCGGGCGCGCTCGGCGATCCGCGAGGTGGGTAAGGCGCTCGGCCTTCCCGACGTCGAGGTCGGCGTCGTCGCGAAGTCGTTCCCGCACATCTCGGCCCGGCACCTGCGCGAGGCGATCGACCGCCTCCCCGAGCTGCAAGGCATCAACCTGCGCTTCGAACAGATGGAACGCCTGATCGGCGTAGCCGAGAGGATCGGCGGGTTCCCGCGGCACGTCGCGCTGCACCCCTGCGGCATCGTGCTGGCGAGCCACGACCTGGTGCAGCGTGTGCCGCTCGAGCGCAGCGCCAACGGCCACCGCATGATCCAGGCCGACAAGGACGACGTGGAGCTGCTCGGCTACTTGAAGCTCGACATCCTCGGCGTGCGCATGCTGAGCTCGATGCGCCACGCGCTCGACGAGATCGCGCGCACCACGGGGGAGAAGGTCGACCTCGACCGCATCGCCCTCGACGACGCCGCGACGTTCGAGACGATCCGTGCCTCCGACACGCTCGGATGCTTCCAGATCGAGTCACCCGGTCAGCGCGAGCTGCTGCAGAAGCTGCAACCCACCCGGTGGGAAGACCTGATCGTCGACATCTCGCTGTTCCGCCCGGGTCCGGTGAAGTCCGACATGATCACGCCGTACCTGCGCCGGCGCTCCGGCATGGAGCGACCCACCTACATCCACCGTGGCTTGCGCGAGCCGTTGCAGGAGACGTTCGGGGTGATCGTCTTCCACGAGCAGGTGATCCGCGCGCTCGCGGCACTCGCCGGCTACACCGAGACCTATGCCGACCACATCCGGCGCCACCTCGACCACGAGGAGATGCTGCCGGGGTTCCGCGCCGACTTCCTCGAACGCGCCACGGCGCGTGGCGTCGACCCCGACGCAGCCGAGCGGATCTGGCATGCGGTGACCCAGTTCGCGTCGTTCGGGTTCTGCAAGGCGCACGCGGCCGCGTTCGCCGTGCCGACCTACCAGAGCGCCTGGCTGAAGACCCACTACCCGGCGCACCTCGTGGCCGGGCTGCTCACGCACGACCCCGGCATGTACCCGCGGCGCACGATCCTCGACGACGCCCGGCGCCACGGCATCGCGATCCTGCCCCTCGACGTGAACGCGAGCGAGTCCGACTACGTCGTGGAAGCGATCGGGGGGTCTGGGGGGCTCGATGATCGAGCGACAGCGAGCGTCGCCCCCTCTTGGGGCGTCAGGCTCGCCTTCCAGGATGTACGCGGCATCAGCGACGCCGAGATCCGCTCGATCATGATGGCGCGGGCCGAGCGCGCCTTCCGCGACGTGGGTGACTTCATGCGACGCACCACCGTGAGCCGTCCGGTGACCGAGGCGCTCGCGCACGCCGGCGCGTTCGACGCGCTCGAGCCGGTCCGGCGCCGTCACCTCTACGTCGCGATGACCGCCGAGCCCGAGCGAGAGGGCGACCAGCTCACGCTCTCGATGGGCGCCGACCCTGCCGAGGGGCACCGGTTCAAGGACTACTCCGACGCCGAGGTGGTGCGCGCCGAGCTCGAGGTGATGGGGCTCGACGCCACGCGGCACATCGTGAGCTTCTTCGAACCGCTGCTCGCCGATCTCGGCGTGACCCGGGCGCGCGACCTGCGACGCACTCGCGGCGGCTCGAAGGTGATCGTCGCCGGCGTGAAGGTCGCCTCGCAGACCCCGGCGATCCGCAGCGGCCAGCGCATCATCTTCCTCACGCTCGACGACGCGACCGGACCCGTCGAGGTCACGGTCTTCGAGTCGGT
>DASVGA010000423.1:0-6317 GCA_036379795.1 Actinomycetota bacterium
AGATCGTGACTCGCTTGAACATGCCCGTTCCCGTCCTGTTCGCCGAGAGTGACCCATCGTCGGACGAAATGTGCGAGCGCGCATCGGCCGAAGGGGCGACGAACCGGGCCCTTCGGCCGGAGTCGGACGGCTTACCCCCCGTGAGGTACCGGAACTCACCCGATCGCCGCTATGGACCCGCCGTCGGCGAGCGCCCACCATCCTCTCAGAGTGCTACAGCGTGCAGATGAGATGTCGTAGGAGGTCGGGATGGAAGCTCGGGAACGGCGGCTGGTTCGTCGATCGATCGGGGTCGCGGTAGCCGCGGCCTTGTTGGCGGCTCTCGTCCCCGCGACCGCGGGCGCCGTGGCCGTTCGTCGCATCTCGGTGAGCGACGCGTCGGTGATCGAGACCGACGCCGGCACCCGCGCCCTCGGTTTCAGGGTCGCGTATTCAGGCAAGGGCGTAGCGGGCATCACCGTGGACTACGCCACGTCGAGTGTGACCGCGACCGCGGGACTCGACTACACGGACGTGGCCGGCACCGCCGCGCTTCCCTCCGGCGGATGCAAGTGCCGCACCATCGTGGTCGATGTCGTCGGTGATCTCGATGTCGAGTTGACCGAGACGATCGAGATCGATCTGTCCAACCCGGTGAAGGCGACGATCAAGGACGGGGTCGGGGTGGGAACCATCGTCGACAACGACACGCCCTCGATCTCCGTCGCGGATGTCTCCCTCACCGAGGGCAACGCCGGCGCGACGCCGGCGAGCTTCACGGTCGCGCTGTCATCGGCCAGCCCGATCCCGGTGGAAGTTGCCTACGCGACCAACGACGTGTCCGCCACCGGCGGAGTCGATTACACGGCGAGTGCCGGCACCCTCGTCTTCGCACCCGGCGACACCAGCTCGACGGTCGATGTGACGGTCGCGGGCGACACCGATCATGAGGTCGACGAGCAGGTGACCTTCGCCCTGTCCACGCCGTTGAACGCGGTGCTTGCCGACGACGCGGCGACCCTGACGATCATCGACGACGACCGGATCCCGACGGCGCTCACCCTTCGCGTGGCCAGGGGTGCGACGCGGGCGACCGCTCGCGGCATCCTCGAGTCGGTCGAGGCAGCGTCGCAGGTGCACGTGACCCTCCAGCGCTACCGCAACGGTCGCTACCGCACCGTCGCGTCGAAGCTCATCCTCGTCACGAAGCTGGCCGACCGCGACGCGGACACGCTGCCGGATGCGATCTACAAGGCGGGGTTCCGTTCGCTGCGCGCGGGTCGGTACCGGATGACCGCGGCGTTCGCCGGCAGCATCGACCTGATGCCCTGCTCCAAGAGCGTGCGCTTCCGCCTCTAGATCTGACGGATACCAGGGGGCGCCTCGCCGCGCAGCGCGCGAGGCGCCCGTTCGCGCCTACGCTTAGGCGTCATGGACGACTACCCCGAGTGCCCCTGTCGGGGATACCGCGAGTGCCCGATGTGTCACGACATCAGGCCGTGTGGGCACTTCGGCACGAGTCGCTGGTGCCCGCCGTGCCAGCGGCTGCGGCGCCAGCGGCTCAGCAGCCGGCCGAGACGGCGCGCGCCGATGCCCGCCGGTCGCACGTGCGCGGGCGCCGGATGCAGCACGCGACTGAGCGTGTACAACCACGGCGATCTGTGCTCGCTCTGCGTCTGAGCGCCTGGACGCCCCGCGAGCCGCTCGCCTATCGTCCGACCCGTGGGTGAGGTCCTCGAGCGCGGCACGTTCGATCCGGCCGAGTTCGCGAACGAGCTCGCGGCCGGCCGCGACGACCTCGACGTGGGGACCCGGGTGCTGTTCGAGAACGACCGGGTCAAGGTGTGGGAGGTCGATCTGGCACCAGGTGCGAAGGGGCCGTTCCATGCTCACACGCGCTCGTACTTCTGGACGTGCGTCGATCCCGGCGTCGCCCGCCAACGACAGACCGACGGCACCATGACGGTCCGTCGGTACGACAGAGGCGACACGCTGTATTCCGATCATTCACCGGCCGACCCGCTGGTCCACGACCTCGAGAACGTGGGCGACACGCCACTGCGGTTCATCACGGTGGAGCTGGTCTCCTGGCGTCCGCCCGAGCCGGCGTGATACACACACCGCATGGGCTCGCGACCGGCGGGCGCCTCGGCCAAGGAGGATCAGATGGCGATCCGTCTCTCCCGCATGCTCGACGTTTCCGAAGGCGTGCAGCCCGGACAATTCGGCGTCGGTGATCGAGAAGAGATCCACTCGCTCGACGATCTCGATCCCGTCTACAGGAGGCTGCTCGACGAGCCCGTGACGGCGGTACTCGCGGTGATGGCCGGTGACGGACGGCCCAACCTGACCCCGGTCTGGTTCGGCTACGAGCGTGATCACGTGATCTTGAACTTCGCCGAGCACCGCAAGAAGACCGAGTGGGTGCGCCGGGACCCGCGCGTCACGATCCTGCTCATGAATCCCGAGAACCCCTACCACTGGGTGAGCCTGCGGGCGACGGTCGACCGTGAGGTGCACGAGGACGATCCGGCCGAGGGTCATCTCGCGACGGAGACGATCGATGCGGCGTGGACGAAGTACACCGGGAACCCTCCACCGTACGGTCTGCGCGATCCCTCGAAGGACGAGCGCCGGGTGATGTTCGCGTGCGCGGTCGAGCGCGTGGCCGTGTTCGGCAAGCCCTGAACGTCGAGGTCGTCGGCGGCTCACTCGGTGGGCTGACCGCGGCCCTGCTCCTGCGCGATCTCGGTTGCTCGGTCGACGTCGCCGAGCGTTCGACGGCCGAGCTCGAGGCGCGAGGTGCTGGGATCGTGGTGCTCGACGAGACCTCCCGCTACCTCCGGGAGCGAACGCAGATCGGCCTGGACGACGTGACCACCTCGACCACGCGCCTGCGCTACCTCGACGAGCGGGGCGACGTCGTGTTCGACGGACCGCGAGACTACCGGTACTCCGGGTGGCACACGATCTACCGGGCGCTGCTCGACACCTTCGGTCGCGACCGCTACCACGTCGGCCGTGAGGTGGTGGGGTTCAGCTCCGACGTCGAACGCGTATCGGTGGATCGCGCCGACCGACGCACCGACGTCGTGGATCTGCTCGTCTGCGCCGACGGCATCGGATCGGGGTCGCGCGCCCGGTTGCTCCCCGAGGTCAGACCGGACTACGCCGGGTACATCGCGTGGCGGGGTACGGTCGCCGAACGCGACCTTCCTGCTTGGGTGCTCGACGCCTTCCGGGACGCGCTCGTCTACGAGGTGATCCCGGCGAGCCACATCCTGCTGTACCCGATCCCTGCGGTCGACGGCGCCACCGAACCGGGCCGGCGGTTGCTCAACTTCGTCTGGTACCGAAACTACGCCGGGCACGCGCTCGACGATGTCATGACCGACATCGACGGCAGGAGGCGCGAGGTCTCGCTCCCACCCGGAACGGCGCGCCCTGAGCACGTCGACGAGGTGCGAGCGTACGCCCGCGCGAACCTGGCGCCGGCGATCGCCGAGGTGGTCGAACGAGCCGACAGACCGTTCGCCCAGGCGATCCTCGACATCGACGTTCGGCGCATGGCGTTCGGCCGCGTCTGCCTGATCGGCGACGCGGCGTTCGCCGTGCGTCCGCACATCGCGGCCGGCACCGCGAAAGCCGCGGCCGACGCCTGGGCGCTCGCGGAGGCGCTCGAAGGGGCGAACATGGACATCGATCGAGCGCTCCGTGCCTGGGAAGCCCGGCAGCTGGACGTCGGTCGCGCGGCCCTGGAGCGGGCCCGGCGCAACGGCAACCGTTCGCAGTTCGAGGGAAGCTGGACGCCGGGCGACCCGGACCTCGACTTCGGTCTCATGGCCTGACGTCTGCGCTCTCCGGGATCCGGTTCCGGCTCCCGACGTGGCTCCGCTCAGTCGAGCAGGGCGTCGAAGGCTCGCATCGTGTCGGTCAGCCGCTCAGACAGGGTCGTGGCGAGCCAGCGGTGCAACGCCGCGGCGAGTTCAGGCTGCTCCGTCTCAAGCCGGGCGATCGACTCGCCGCTGAGGCGCAGCACCACGCTCGGTTCTTCGGCAACCACGTCGGCGGTGCGAGGCACGCCCGTGTACATGGCGATCTCGCCGACCACGACGCCAGGTCGAACCGCGCGCAGGCGCATGCGCGTGCCCACGGGCGTCACCATCTCCACGCTCAACCGGCCGGATTCCAGCACGAAGATGTCGTCGGGCGGGTCTCCCTGGCGCATCAGCGACTCGCCTTGCGCGAGCGCCATACGCTCGAGGTAGTTCCACAGATGAGGCGGAACGCCTGCGAGCGCTTCGGCCGAAGCGTCATCTCCCGCCACCGCCGAGACGGGGTCGGCGAGCAGCTCGTCCTCGCAACGTTGCAGGCCTCGGTCGAGGTCGGGCTCGAACCGAACCACGCGGTCGAGTGCGACGATGCCTCCCCGCCGCAACTGCGTCGCGACCGCATCCGACGCATCGGTGACCACGAGCTCGAATCGGTTCGCCTCGGCGAGCTGCACGACCTTTCGGAGCGACGTGACGGCTGATGAGTCCACGCCCGAGACCCGCCGCAGATCGACGAGCAGGAACCGCAACCCTCCGGCTTCCACCCGCTTGCGGATGCGCTCGAGCAGATTGCTCGCGGTTCCGAAGAACACGAAGCCGTGCAGGCGCAGGATCTGTACACGATCGCCGAGCGAGCGCAGGGCCTCGCGCTCACCCACCGGCCGGTCGACGTTGCTGTGATAGGTCTCGCCCAGCTGCACCTCGCCCACCTGCTCGACCCGGCTGTAGTTCACGGCGAACAATGCCACGGCGAGAACGAGACCGACGGCGACGCCGGGAAGCAGGCCGCGGGTCACGACCGTGGCGAGGATCGCGAGCACGACGACGTACTCGCTCACGGGCAGCACCCGACGCTTGTCCCAGACCCACTCGACGATGAACCCGAGGCCCACGAAGACCAGCACGCCGCCGACGATCACCCGGGGGATCACCTCGATCACCGTCGCTCCGAACACCACGGCCGCGAGCGGCACGAGTGCCGCGACGAGGCCAGCGGCCCTCGCATCGACCCCCATCTGCTTGCCGAGCGCGCTCAGGCTGAGCGCGTGGTAGCCGGGGATCCCGCCGAAGGCGCCGGATACGACGTTCACGATGCCGGCGTCGCGGAGCTCCCGGTTCGAGTCGAGGTCGGTGTGCAGGACGAGCTCGATGCCGCTGATGTTGAACAGCGCCGCGATCACCGCTACGAAGATCGTCGTGGCGATGCCCGCGACCTGACCGAGCACCGCGGACCAGTCGGCGCCCGAGAGCGCGTCGGTGATCGAGCCGGCTTCCCAGAGCGCACCCGATGGGAAGGGGCCGAGCAGCCAGAGCGCGTCTTCAGCTTCCTGCAGGCTCGAGCCGCTGAGGGGGATCGCGACCGCGAACACCGCGAGCCCGATCGCGATGAACACCGGGATGACGAGCGGGCGGTTCACGAGGCGGGTCGTGACGAGCAGCACGACGCCGAACGCCAGCGCGGGGAGCCATCGCAGCAGCTCGTCGTGGCGCGTGAGATCGTCGATCGAGCGCAGGTACGGCTGGATGCTCGCCGCGACGCCGATGCCCCCTTTGAACAGGAGCCAGCCCGTTCCGGCGAGGAAGCCGCCCACGACCGGATAGGGCACGAACCGCACCAGGTTGCCCAGTCTGAACACGCCGAGCAGGGCGAACGTGACGCCCGTCAGGATCGTCACGATCATCGTCGCGGCGACGACGGTGAGGAAGGCTCGGTCGAGGCTCCCGAAGGCGTCGAGCGCGGTCGTGGTGGCGACGAGCGCGAGCACCGCGGCTGCGGCGTCCTGCACGCTGCCGACCACGCCGCGCGTTCCGCCTCGAAGGGCGAGGATCGTGAGCGTGATCGCTGCGGCGACCAGGTACATGCCGATGCCCCTGGGCAAGAAGTACGAGAGGTATCCGCCGAACACGAGCGCGGCGAACGAGATCGCGAGCACGACCTCGACGGCACCGATCACCACCCCGCCCGCGAGCGAGGCCACAAGTCCAACCGAACGTCGTTCCCCCGGCACGATCCCCCCGGTGCTGATCCCTGCGCGGCACCCTATGCCGTAGACGTCGGTCGCGCCAGGGCTGCTTTCGGGTCGGGGGTAAGCTCGGCGGGAGAACCCAGAGGAGCGATGCTCGTGGACTACCTGGTTCCGCACGATGTCGCCGCTGCGCTCGAGATGCGTGACGCAGGCGGCACCGTGCTGGCCGGGGGCACCGACCTCTACCCGCAGCACGTGGGGCGGGCGGTGCCCGAGCCCGTCGTCGACATCGGCAGGCTCGCGGAGCTGCGTGGCATCG
>DASVGA010000424.1:0-5147 GCA_036379795.1 Actinomycetota bacterium
CTCACGCACGGGAGCTGGATCGAGCTGCTGAACTCGTTCGGCTTCAGCGTGGAGCGCCTCGTCGAGCTACGACCTCCGCACGGGACGCAGCCGCGCTTCGACTTCGTCTCCATCGAGTGGGCGCGACGTTGGCCGAGCGCCGAAGTGTGGAAGGCGCGCAAACGCCGCTAGTGGGGCGCACTTAGAACTCGAACGGGCTCCACGGCGCCGGGTCCCAGCCGAACATCGCGTCGGCCCTGGCCATCGCGCCGGGTGTTCGCTCTTGGACCCGTCCCGCTCGCTGCAGCTGTCGGAACGTCGTGCCGCCGAGATAGGCGGCCCCGACCTCGTTGACCGTGCAGACGAGGCCCGCAGGCTCGTCGCTGCGCTCAGTCACAGCGGCCTCCCCCGCCGAGACCTCGAGCGCGTACCGGCCTTCGTTCCACGGACAGAACCGGTCGAGTACGTCGAGGACGACGCGTCCGTCATTCGCGTACCGGCGCGCCCGCAGCGCGCCGGCGAGGTCCACGGGCCGGCACCACAGGTTGTCGACGAACCTCGCGCCCAGGCGCCGCGGTTCCTGCAACAGGTGTAGGAGCGGCTCGTCAACGGGTCGGTTCCAGGCTTCCACGCGATCGATGAGATCGACGTCGAAGATGAAGCGCCACAGGTCCGCGTAGGCGCTCGCCGTCGTCGCCTGCAGGTCGTGCACCGTGAGCACCGACCCCGGGACACCGTGCGTCCATTCGCTCTTGACGCGATAGATCGCGTATCCGTCGACGCCGTCGGCGCCCTCATGCACGACGACGAGATGCGGGATCTCGCGGTCCTCATCCTCGTGCAGCAGCCAGTACTCGAAGCGCTTCTCGTTGAGCCGCACCATGCCGGGGCGCGCGAGCCGGGTCGTCTCGTACAGCGCGAGCACCTCCTGGAGCGCCGCGACGCGGTCGCTCAACCGCAGCCGGCCGGCAGGCTCGTAGCCGCGGACGAAAGCCGAGCGCGTGGTTTCGATCTCGATCGCCAACCCGAAGGTCGCGAGGCCGAAACCGTACCGGCCGTAGATGCCGCCTTCCTGCGCGAACAGCACGTCGACGATCTCGCCGCGCTCGTGAGCGTCGTCGAGGTGTCGGCGCATGAGTTGCGTGTTGATGCCCCGGCGCCGGTGCGTCGGCCGGACACCGACCGCGGTCACGAATCCAACCTCGAGCTCACCGCCCGGCATGGTGATCGGCATCGTGAAGACCCCGGTGGTTCCCACGATGTCCGGACCGTCGAACGCGGCGAAACATCGATCCGGTTCCGCGAGCGCGCTCTCTCGCTCGATCGTCTCGTCGGAGGCTACGCCACTGAACGCGAAGTCGAGTGCCCGGATGTACGCCGGCAGCTCGTCCTCCGAGATCGTTCGGATCTCGACGTCCATGGCCGCAGGTTATCCCGACATGCGATGGGCGGGCCGCACGAGACGGCCCACCCATCTCCAACCTTGAGGAACAGGTCGGCGACGATGACGGATATGCCGTGGTGCTCCGTCGACACCGACCGGATCGACCGAGGGCGCGTGCTGCCCTAGAACCAGTCGTCGAAGGCGCGGCGTTCTTCGAGCCTGAGCGCATGGTCACGGGATCGAACGAACCACGCCAGCTCCTCTCCGAGATCGCCTCGCGGTAGCGCAGCGCTCCGACAGGCGATCGAGCGCTCCCCGGCGTCGTGCGCCGCGACGCCGATCGGCTGGGTTCGTCGCCAGCCGATCCGAGCACCGCGACCATCGAACGGATACGACGCAGGCAGCCCTGCCGATCGACACCCGAGATCGGTCACGACATCGACGCTCCGATGCGGTGGCACGTTGGCCGCCACGAGCTGTGGACGCCGATCCGGATGCAGGTCGAGCACGCCGTAGGGCAGGCCCTCGAAGCGCCGGTCGACGTTCGCCCTGGCCACGGCGAGGGTGCGGCAGAGGTAGAGGACCGAGAACGAGCCCGGCGGGTTCCACCGCCCCCCTCGCTCGGCTGCGAACGTGGCGTCGAGGGGGCGGCGCCACGCCGGATCCGCCAGGCGAAGGTATCGTCCGCTCCGCCGGACGTGGCGGAAGGAAGGGCCGGTCACGCCGAGGCGGCCCAATCGAACGACCGAGCGATGTCGGCCAGCAGCTCCTCGTGGCGATCGCCGGCGATCATCTCGAGCATCGACGCCCCATCCCATCGGTCGGAAGGCGCGCGCACGACGGCAGCGATGCGCTCCGCTCGCAGGTTCCGCTCGAGGAGCTCGGCAACCCGCAGCATCGTGGCGACTTTGGGCAGTCGAACGGTCGGCACACCGTCGTCGAGCCACTGCGCCACTGCCTGACGACGAACACCGAACAGCGTCGCCAGCTCGGTGACGGTCATCTGCCACCCAGCGAGCAGGCTCTCGAGGCCGGTGCCGGCTCCCGAGATCTCCGACAGGACGTGGCGTGAGAACCGCTGGAAGTCGACCATCGCGGGAAGCGACGTGGTGATCGCTCGAGGTGAGGGTCCGGGCGGATCCATGCCGGGGATGATGCCGGACGCCGCCGACATCAACGCGTGCCGAGGACCCGCCGGATCGAACGGCGCCGTGAGCGCGACGTGATCGAGGATCGCTGCGGCGCCGGCGGGAGCCTCGGGATGCTCATCGATGACGGCCGCGACGAGATCCCGCCAGGCGCGGGCATATCTGCGAGCGGCGCGCTCGTCTCCCCGAAGTGCGTCGGGGATCCAACGGACGAGCGCATCGTCGGGCTGCGATGGGCAACCTGTAACCATGCGTCGAGGGTAACGCAAGTGAAACGCAAGCGCAAGTGAAACGCAAGCCTGGTGTTTCAGCCAGCGCTGACTGGATCGATGTCGGGGAGGCGGCGCTCTCGGTCGAAGCCGAGCGGGGTCTCGGGATGCGGTCCGTCGATCTCGCGGGCGAGACGATGACCGTCGAAGATCGCCTCCGAGATCATGCGGGGGGCGACGCAGTCCCCGATCCGGTAGACGGACTCGATCCCCGCCGCCTCGAGCGCGGCCGGATCGCTCGTCAGCTCCCGGTAGAGCGCATCGTCGGAGATCTGCTGGGTCACGAGCACGAGGCCGTCCACATCGAGCGAGAACTCCTCCTCGAACTCGTCTTCGCCAGAGACCCGTCCCTGCTCGACATGATCGATGGTCACCCCGCGGTGCATCGTGATGCCGAGCTCGTGAAGTTGCATGCGGAGCATCGGGCCCTCGAGCGTGAGATCGGACAGCGGCGAGACCACCTCGAGCGAGGTCACCAGGTGCGTCTCGTACCCCTCCCGGGCCAGGAGCTCGGCGATGCCGGCGCCGCACCAGTAGCCCTCGGCGTCGTACACGGCGACCCGCCTAGCGGGAGGGCGCTTGCCGTCGGCGGCGACCTGTTCCGGCGTCAGCACGTAGGGCAAGGCCGCGTCGGCGCCCTCGATCGGCTCGTGCGTGCCCGCCTGGAGTCCGGAACCAGACCACCGCGATCCCGTCGCCACGATCACGATGCGCGCGCCGTAGTCGAGGACGAGCTCGGGGGTAAGACGCTTCCGGCGTACTACCTCGACGTTCCGCAGCTTGGCGAGCTGGACGACCCGGTAGTCGACGATCCGTCCCCAGTCACCGAGCGTCGGGAGCCGCCGCACCCACCGCATCCGACCTCCGAGCTCGGACTCGGCCTCGACGAGGTGCACCGCCTCGAAGCCGCGCTTGCCGAGCGTGACCGCGCATTCCATGCCGGCCGGTCCGGCGCCGACCACGAGCACAGGCATGTCGGCGTTCGCAGCACGATCGAATCGCTCGGGATGCCAGCCTCGCCGATGCTCCTCCCCCGCCGTCGCGTTCTGCAGGCAGCCTAGGTGCCCGAAGCCGTCGACCTTCATGATGCAGACGTTCGAGCCGGTGCACTCGCGGATCTCGTCGGTACGGCCCTCGGCGATCTTGTTCGGCAGGAAGGGATCCGCGATCGAGGGACGCGCAGCGCCGATCAGATCCCATCTCCCCGAGCGCACGATCGAGGCCATGAGGTCGGGACTCGTGACGCGTCCGACGCCGACGATCGGCTTCGTCGTGGCCTGCCGGATGCGACCGGTCCACTCGAGCTGGTACCCCTCTTCGAAGTACCGAGAGGTGCCGGAATCCTTGCTCCACAGGGCGATCGACCCCACGTTCACGTCCCAGAGGTCGACGAGTTGGTCGGCCAGTTCGACGAACTCCAACGCCTCGTCGACCTCGATCCCGGCGGGCCCGAGGGCATCGACCGCGATACGGGTGACGACCGCGCAGTCGTCACGGACGGCCTCCCGAACACCCTCGAGGGTCTCGAGCCAGAAGCGCGCGCGGTTCTCGAGGGACCCGCCGTAGGCATCGGCTCGCTTGTTGTAGAAGGGTGAGAGGAACTGCATCGGAAGGTACGAGTGCGCGCCGTACACGTAGACGATGTCGAAGCCACAGTCGCGGGCGCGCCGGGCGGCGCTCACCCACTCGTCGCGGACCGCCGCGATGTCGCGCAGGTCCATCGCCTTGGGCACGACGTGCGGCTCGAGATCGGACGCGAGCTGGCTCGGCCCGAGCGCGAACCAGCGCGTCACGTTGTTGGCCGCATGGGAGCCGGCGTGATGGAGCTCGATGCCGGCCAGGGCGCCGTGCTCGTGTGCGGTCTCGGTCATGAGCCGGAGTGCGCGCATGTCGTCCTCGTCCCAGAAGCGAGCGGCGATCAGCGGCGCCTCGTCGGAGCCGGGCGAGAAAGGCGCGTACTCGGTGCACACGGCCGCCCAGCCGCCTTCGGCCTTCACCCCCCGATGGGCGGCCTGGGTCCACGGCTTCTCGGTCCCGAACCCCGAGCAATGGGGAACCTGATAGAAGCGATTGCGAAGCGTCTTCGGGCCGATGCGAATAGGTTCGAACAAGATCTCGTGGTTCGGGTCCAACCGTCGTCCTCCGCGCTTCGGTGCGCGGAGGGTAGCGTTTCGGCGTGCATGGCGCCATCGACCTGACAGGCGGCTCGACCTATCCGCGGTGCACGATCTCGCCGTCGACGATCGTGTGAGTCACAAGCACGTTGAGCACGTTCCTCGGGTCTGCGTCGGCGACCGCGAACAGGTCGTCGCTCAGCACCACGAGGTCGGCCTGCTTCCCGACGGTGATCGAGCCACGACGGTCCTC
>DASVGA010000425.1:0-2035 GCA_036379795.1 Actinomycetota bacterium
ATCGGCCTGATCTTCGGCGCCGAGATCGTCGGCGGCGTGCCCGGCGTGATCGAGAACCACGTCGAGTCGCTGAAGGACATCCCGCAGGTGAGCGTCGAGGTCGATCTCGCGGCCGCCCAGCGGTACGGCCTGAAGCCCGGCGACGTGCGCCGGTCCGCGGCCCGCCTGCTCGCCGGCGAGGAAGCCGGCGACATCTTCCGCGGCGGCAAGGCCTACGACATCCAGGTCTGGAGCACGCCCAAGACCCGCGACACGTTCATGGACATCGGCAACCTGCTCTTCGACACGCCGAGCGGCAAGTACGTGCGCCTCGAGCAGGTCGCCGACGTGAAGGTCGAGCCGGTGCCGAACGTGATCTACCACGACAGCCTGTTCCGCAGCCTCGACGTGGGCGGCAACATCGACGGCACACGTGACCTCGGTTCGATCGTGGCCGACATCGAGGAGCGGCTGGCCACCTACGACTGGCCCGCCGAGTACCACGCCGAGTTCCTCGGGGAGTACACCGAGCGCAAGGAAGCCTCGAGCAGGCTGAACCTCGGAGCGATCGCCGCTGCCGTCGGCATCCTGCTGCTGCTGCAGGCGTCGTTCGGAAGCTGGCGGCTCGCCACGCTATCGTTCCTGACCCTGCCCATCGCGTTGATCGGAGGCGTGATCGCGGCCTACCTGACCGGCGGGGTGATCTCCCTCGGCTCGCTGGTCGGGTTCTTCACCGTGCTCGGCATCGTCGCGCGCAACGGCATCATGCTGATCAGCCACTACCAGCACCTGGAACGGTTCGAAGGCATGGCCTTCGGTCCCGAGCTCGTGCTGCAGGGCGCCCGCGAACGCGTCGTGCCCATCATGATGACGGTGCTCACGACCGGTCTCGCCCTCGTGCCCCTGCTCATCTCGGGCGAGATCCCCGGGCAGGAGATCGAGTACCCGATGGCGTGGGTGATCCTCGGCGGCCTGATCACGGCCACACTGCTGAACCTGTTCGTGGTGCCGTCGCTGTACCTGCGGTTCGCCAAGCGAGGAGAGGCAGGCCCCGGCTCCATGATCCCGATCCCCGCGGCTCCGTGAGGATCCGGACCGACTGAGCACTCGCCCGTGAACAGGAGCGTACGCCCGGGACTGCGATAATCCCGGGCGTGCGCTTCGACGACATCTTGCAGGCGATCGGCAACACCCCCCTCGTGGGCATGCCCCGCATGTCTCCGAAGCCCGGCGTCAGACTGTGGGCCAAGCTCGAGGGCACGAACCCCACCGGTTCCACCAAGGACCGCATCGCGCTGAAGATGGTCGAGGTCGCAGAGCGGACGGGGGAGCTCACCGCCGACAAGACGATCCTCGAGCCGACATCGGGTAACACCGGCATCGCCCTGGCGATGGTGGCGGCGCGCAAGGGCTATCAGCTCACCGTCGTGATCCCCGACAACGCGAGCGAGGAACGCATCGGTCTGCTGCGGCTGTTCGGCGCCGAGATCGTGTTCAGCGACGGCGACAAGGGCACGAACGGGTCGATCGAGGTCGCGCGCGCCCTGGCGGCAGACGACAAGTACTACATGCCCTTCCAGTACGGGAACCCGGCGAACCCGCTCGCCCATCAGGAGGGCACCGCGCAGGAGATCATCCGCGACCTGCCCGAGGTGACCCACTTCGTCGCGGGCATGGGCACGGGCGGCACGCTCACCGGGGCCGGCCGGGGCCTGCACGCACACGACCCCGACGTGAAGGTCGTGGCCGCCGAGCCGGAGCTCGGCGACCTCGTCTACGGATTGCGTTCGCTCGACGCCGGCTTCGTGCCGCCGATCTTCGATCCGACCGAGATCGATCGCAAGTTCCTGGTGGAGTCGTCGGTGGCGCTTCGCACGAACCGTGAGCTCACGTCGTCGGAGGGCATCTTCGCCGGCATCTCCAGCGGGGCGGTGGTCCACGTCGCTCAGCGCATCGCCGCCGAGATCGCCGAGGGCGACATCGTCTGCCTGCTTCCCGACGGCGGCTGGAAGTACCTCTCGACCGAAGCCTGGGCCGAGGATCTGACCACGGCCGA
>DASVGA010000426.1:0-7727 GCA_036379795.1 Actinomycetota bacterium
ACGAACTCGACCTCACGTCCCAGCTGCTGCTGCTGGAACACGTCGCCGGACCACGCCTGGGTGATCCAGACGTCGCCGCGCAGCAGGGCGCGGATGTAGGACTGGTCGTAGTAGCCGGTGACGACGCCGCTCGCACGCTGCTCACGCAGCGCATCGGCCGCCTTCACCCAATGCCGCTCCTCGGAGTCCTGGGGCTCGACGCCGACCGACAGGAGCGCGGCGCAGCCGAGATCCTGCAGGTCGGACATCATGCCGACGCGCCCCTCGAGAGCCGGGTCGAACAGGTCGGCGAGGCTCGTCGGGGTGCGTCCCAGCGCAGCCACCGCTTCAGGCCGGTAGGCGATGCCCGTGATGCCCGATTGCCACGCCAGCGTGTAGCGGTTGCCGGGATCCCACGCGGGGTCGCGGACGAGCTCGCTCGCGTACCGGTCGAAGTTCGTCAGGCGCGAATGGTCGAGCGGCGTCAGGTAGCCGGATCCGATCAGCTTCGAGACCTGCGGGCCGTTCGTCATGACGATCAGGTCGTAGAACGGCGCGAGACCCGCCTCGAGGTAGGGCTCGATCTCCTTCATGAAGCTGTCGTTGCCCTCGATCCTGTGGAAGTAGTTCACGTGGATGCCGGTCTCGTCGGAGAACAGATCGAGTGATTGACGCCCGCCGCGTCTGAAGTCGATGTAGTAGGGCCAGTTGGCGAAGTCCAGGCGCCCGGTCTGGCGTCGCTCGCTCCACCATTGGTCCCAAGCGATCGGCTCCGCGACACCGGTCGGGCCGCCGGCCGGATCGGTGGCGTCCGATTCGCAAGCAGCCAGCAGCCCACCGGCCGCGAGCACGCCGGCGCCGCGGCCGATGCGGCCGAGGAAGGCACGCCGGCTCCATCGTGGCTCGAGCCAGCGCGCAGCGGGGTGGCCCGCCGGCGGGGGGAGGTGACCAGCCATGTCTGAGAGCAACCTATCCGCTCGCGATCGAGGCGCACAAGGGACCAGAAGTCGGGGATTCCTCCGATCGGCGGACCGTCGCGCACGGGAACGGGCGACGCCGTGGCTCGACCCGCCGATCATGAAGTTGACCGGCGATGCATCCGAACGGTAGAACCTGACACACGGCATCGAGAGGGAGGGGAAGCCCATGCGACATGCACGTGTTCGACCTCCGCGGCCACTCCGGGGGCTGCTCGTAGCGTTGACGGCGCTGGCCGTCACCGCTCCGACGGCGACGGCGGGTGGAGGGTCCGCAAGCGGTTCCTACGAGTTCGCCTCGCCCTTGTTCGGTCTGGCGGCCAAAGGCGGTTCGCTCTTCGTCGCCGACGCCGGTGCCGGGGTGGTGCGGTTGCGAGACGATCGGGGCCGGTTGATCGCAGAGCTTGCGGGAATCACCGACGTCGCGCCGATCACCACCACGTCGATGTGGGCGGTCACCGGCGCGCCCAACAGCAGGTTGTATCGCATCACCGACGGCGTCGTGTCGAGGTTCGCGAACCTGCGTGCGTTCGAGGCCGACGTGAATCCCGACGGCGGGGAGATCGACTCTAACCCGTTCGACGTCGCGACCCTGCCGGGCGGGCGCGCCCTCGTGGCCGATGCGGCTGCCAACGCCCTGCTGATCGTGAAAGCCGACGGCACCGTCGATTGGGTGGCCACGCTCCCGGAGCAACTCGCCAGCACGAAGAACCTGAAGCGCTTGGTGGGATGCCCCGACGCCGGGCCCGACTGGGAGTTCGCGTGCGATCTGCCCGAGCGCATCCCGGCTCAGCCGGTCGCGACGAGCGTCGCCGTGGGGCCCGACGGCGCCTGGTACGTCGGGGAGCTGAAGGGCTTCCCGGCACCGCGGCGATCGTCGCGGGTCTGGCGCATCGAGCCGGGCACCCGTCACGCCGAGTGCGGCTCGAGCCCCGACTGCAGCGTGGTCGTTCGCGGCCTGACGTCGATCGTCGACCTCGGGTTCGGCCGCGACGGTGCGTTGCACGCGGTCGAGCTCGACGAGGACTCGTGGCTCGCGGTCGAGCTCGATCAGGCCACGACCGGCACCGTCAACTCCTGCGACGTGTGGACCGGCGAGTGTACGGTGCTCGCCCACCTTCCGATGCCGACCGCCGTCGCGTCGACCAGGCGGCACACCTACGCCACCGTCATGTCGTTGGTGCCGGGCGCGGCCGACGTGGTGAGGATCGGCTGACCACGCCCCTCGGTCGCGCGTAGGCCGATGAGCGCGTCGCGCGGAGCCATACTGGCCTCATGGCCGGTCCGCTCCGCGTGACGCGCTCGGTGATCGTGCCGGCGAAGGAGCTGCGCTGGCGCTTCAGCCGTGCATCGGGTCCGGGGGGGCAATCGGTCAACACCGCCGACTCGCGGGTCGAGCTGAGCCTCGACATCGCCACGACCACGTCGCTCGGTCCCGTGCTCCGGGCGCGGGCGCTCGAACGACTGGCGCCGCGTCTCGTCGACGGCGTGCTCACCGTGACCGCCTCGGAGCATCGATCGCAGCTGCGCAACAGGGAAGCCGCGCTCGGCCGGCTCGCCGAGGCGCTGCGGGCGGCGGTGGCGCCTCCACCCACGGTCCGCAGACCGACGAGGCCGGGCACACGGGCGGTCGAGCGACGGCTCGAGGAGAAGAAGCGGCGCGCGAGGACGAAGCGGCAGCGCCGGGTCACCGACGACGATTGAGCTACCCTCGACCCATGAACAGACGACTCGCAGCGCTCACGATCGGCCTGGCCCTCGTCGCTCCCCTGAGCCTGGGGCTCTCGCCCGCCGCAGCGGCCGAGTACCAGACCGATGCCTGGATCAAGCTCTGCGGTCTGAGCACCGGCTGCACGATCGACCCGCTTCCCCACCCCTGGAAGGGCCGCGATGTCTACAACACGACCGGTGCGAAACAGACCGTGGCCGTGCGCATGGAAGACGGCGAGGGCGTGCGCTTCTGGATCACGGTCGAGAACGACGGCGACCTGGCCGACACGATCACGGTCGACGGGTGCAAGGGCACGCGCCGGTTCACGGTCAACTCGGTGCTCATGGGCAAGCACAAGCGGCCGGACTGGCGTGCGGTGAACGTCACGAAGCGCTTCAAGGAAGGCACGCTCGAGTTCTCGTTCCCGCCGGGTTCGGAGGGCACGAAGAAGGTGTTCACCCTGAACATCATCGCCCCGACCATGGCCGAAGGCGTCACGCACCGGTGCGTCGTGACGCTGCGTTCGGCGAACCGATGGGCGGCGCTCGACACGGTCGTCGCCAAGATGACCACCTACTGACGTCGCGACCGAGCCTCGCGCTCCCCGCTGCTACGCTCGATCGACGAGCGAACGAGCGAGCGAAGGAGTCACGATGGCCACCACACGCACCGCATCCGGCGAATGGCAAGGCACGCTGACCGAGGGGGGCGGCAAGGTCACGCTCGACTCGAGCGGCCTCGGCACGTTCGACGTCACGTGGGCTTCACGTGCCGAGGAGCCGAACGGCAGAACGAGCCCGGAGGAGCTCATCGCAGCGGCCCATGCCGCCTGCTTCTCGATGGCGCTATCTGGCGGGCTCACGAAGGCGGGCAGCCCACCTGCCTCGTTGCACACGCGGGCCGAGGTGGACTTCCAGCCGGGCGAAGGCATCACGGGCGTGCGGCTCAGCCTTCGCGGTGATGTGCCGGGGCTCGACGCCGACGGCTTCCGCGAGGCGGCCGAGAACGCGAAGCAGAACTGCCCGGTCTCCAAGGCGCTCGCCGTGCCCATCACCCTGAGCGTCGACTGACCTGAGGCTCGTCACGTGACCCAGGACCACGTGCGGATCAACCGCGCGAGCTGGAACCTGGAGGCCGACGCCTGGATCGAGCGTGGGCGTCGCGACTGGGCCCGCGACGAGATCGCCTGGGGCGTGTGGCACGTGCCGGAATCGGAGCTTCGGTTGCTGCCGGAGCTCGACGGCATCGACGTGGTGGAGCTCGGCTGCGGTACCGGCTACGTCTCGGCCTGGCTCGCTCGCCGGGGTGCACGCCCCGTCGGCCTCGACGCGTCGGAGCGGCAACTCGCGACCGCGCGCGCCCTCCAGCAGGAGTTCGGGCTTCGCTTCCCCCTCGTGCACGCCGACGCCGAGTGCCCTCCGCTCCGGCACGAGCGATTCGACCTCGCGATCTCGGAGTACGGCGCGGCGATCTGGTGCGACCCGTACCGGTGGATCCCCGAGGCCGCCCGGCTGCTGCGACCGGGTGGGAGGCTCGTCTTCCTGGGGCACTCGTACCTGTCGATGCTGACGTTCCCCGACGAGGACTTGCCGGTCGGGGAGTCCTTGGTGCGACCACACTTCGGCATGCACCGGTTCGACTGGCCCGACGACGGTGGCTCGGTGGAGTTCGCGATCCCGCACGGCGAGATGATCAGGCTGCTGCATTCGTCGGGCTTCGAGGTCGAGGATCTCGTCGAGTATCCGGCTCCGGACGACGCCGTCACCCCGAGCGATCCGCTGGCCACCGTGGAGTGGTCTCGGCGCTGGCCGATCGAGGAAGCGTGGAAGGCCCGCAAGCGCTGAACCGAACGGTCCCGGGCCGGTACGCTTGCCGGCCGATGATGCCCGACCGCGACTTCGAGCCGATCACGACCGAGCGGCTGATCCTGCGCCGCTCGCATGCCGGCGATGCGGCGGCGATCTCCGCTTATCGCAGCGAGCCCGAGGTGCACCGGTACCAAGGATGGGAACGCACCGACCACGAGGGTGTGCACGAAGAGATCACCGAGATGTCGCGACGCGCGCCCGGGGAGCCCGGGGGATGGGTGCAGCTGTCGGTCGAGCAGCGCGACACCGGGCGGCTCGTGGGCGACGTCGGGCTCAGCCTCGATGAGCACGAACCCGGGGTCATCAAGATCGGCTACACGATGGACCCCGACTTCCAGGGCCGCGGGTACGCCACCGAGGCGGTCACGGCGCTCGTCGGCTACGCCTTCGACGGGCTCGGGGCCGAGAAGGTGCGCGCCTTCGCGAGCGCCGAGAACCTCGCCTCGATCAGGGTCGCGGAGAAGGTCGGGTTGCGGCTCGCGGAGCGGTTCGAGCGAACGTACGACGGCGAGACCTGGCAGGGCGTGCGCTACGAGGTCGCGCGCTCGGAACGCCGGGCCTAGCGGCGCTCGGTCGCCCGCCGCAGCGCCTTCTCGGCCCTCGCGAGCTCGGTTTCCGCCTCGGCCGCCGACGCCGCGGCCTGCGCGTGCTTGCGCTCGACCACCTCGAGACGCCGGCGCATGCCCTCGAGCTCGTGGGCGAACCCGTCGGCTGCCCGGCGAGCCTTCTCCGCTCGTCGAGCGGCGGCATCCAGGTCGCGCCGCAGCGTTCCGAGATCCTCCTCCTTGCCCGAGCTCAGCGCCTTCGCCGGCGCTGCCCGTGCGTCGCTCGGAGCCTCGGGAGCCTCCGTGGGAGGCGCGGCCTCCTCGCCGGCGTCGGAGCGTCCTCCCTCGATCGAGGTGAGCCCGAACACCGCTCCGAACCCCGCACTCGTGTCGGGGGGTCGCTCGAAGGTGCCCTCCGACAGCGTCGCGCCGGCGTCGGGGTCCACGGAGCAGGTCTCGAGCGCTCGGACGAGTGCGTCGGCGTGGGCGTGGGCGCCACCTCCCCGTTCGGTGATCGCCGCGATCGCGGTGGCGGCGAGCTGCGCCACCGCGCCCTTGCGAGCCGCGCTCGCCGCCTGCAGCCGCTCGGCCGCGCCCCGCTTCGACGAGAGCGCGCCCTGCTGGGCCGCTCGCACCTCGGCGCCGGCATCGAGCAACGCGCGGACGCCGTCGGGGTCGCGGACGCAGAGTTGATCGAGCGCCCACGCCACCAGGGTCGGCTTGCGGAGGCGTTTGACGGTTGCCGCGTCGTCGGAGCGGCCGTGCTCGCGCAGTTGCGCCACCAGCCGATCGCGTGCCGCGACGAAGTCCTCCGGCGCTTCGCGGAACAGCGCCGCTGCGTCGTCTGGAAGCGGCGTCCCTTCGGTCATGACGTGATGATGCCGCACCTCACGCCGTCACGTGCCGAGCACGTCGAACCGATCGACCGCGATCCATCTGCCGTGCGAGGTTGGTGACGGGCGGGCGAGCACTTCGATCCGAAGCGTGTGTGAGCCGTCGGTGAGACCGTCGATCCGTTGGACCACGCCGAAGATGCGCCGTGCCGAGTACAGGTCGACGATCCGTACTCGATCGCCATCGATCGTCACGAGGGCGCGGCCCCGGTTCGGACCCGTCACGGTGAGCCACTCGATAGCCACGCCGTCGAAATGCATCTCGGCCACGGCGCCCGCGCGGTCGGTCAAGGCGAACGATCCGCCCGATGCACGTCGCGACCGTTCGACGCCCCAAGCGCGGGCCGGCCGCAGCATCACGGGCAGCTGGCCCTGCTCGACGGACCGCGGGACGTCGAACGGCTCGGCGAGCGGAGCCGCCGCGTTCCCCACCCGATCGACCACCGGGCGGGTGCCCGAGGGGTTCACGACGACCTCGTAGTCCCGCCCGGGTACGAGCGGCGCGACCGGGCTCATCACGACGGTGCGCACCGTGGCGTCGCACGACACGCGGGTGCCGGCGGCCGATCGGCAGAACCGGTGCACGTCGACCCGATCCCCGCTCGCCCGCCGAACGAGCACGTTCCCCGCGCCGACCTTCCTGACCGGCTCGTCGAACCGCACGGTGATCGGCCCGCCGAATCCTGCCCGGACGACGGCGCTCGAACTCGGTGGGGTGATGTCGGTGACGAAGGTGGCGCGGACCGAACGGTTCCCGCGCATCGTGATCGTGCATGTCATCTCGTCGCCGCTGCAGTCGCCGCCCCAGCCGGTGAAGTAAGCATTCTCGTTCGGCCTGGCCGTGAGCGTGACGGTGGCGTTGGGATCGGTGCTCTTCGCACACGTTGCGCTGCAGCCCAAGCCGGCCGGAGCGCTGGTCACGACGCCTGCTCCGCCCTCAACCTCGAGCGACAGGCGGCGGATCGTGATCGGGCTGAGGGACCTTCCCTCGGCGACGTCGAGGTCGATCCGCCCCTGGATGCCCGCGACGTGCCCGTGGCTCGTGTACTGCCAGACCCGCCATCCGTTGCCGTCCCACTCGCCGGCCGGCAGGGTGGGCGACTCGACACCCCAGTGCGCGACCCACAGGGGAACGCCGTCGCGCGCCAGCGCGGGCGAGTCCCCGGTGCGGCTCGCCCATCCGTAGGGGCTCGTGTACATGAGCGGCGTGACGCCCGTGAGCCGGCGCACCTCCGCGATCCACCGGCGCGCCCAGAGCGTGACGCCCTGCTGATCGAGGCCTTGGCTCGTCTCGAGGTCGAGCACCGGCAACAGGCTGCCCGGCCTCGGGTCGGCATGGCTCACGAACCACCGAGCCTCCTCGATCGCATCGCCGCTCGACGGATCCGGACGGGCGAAGTGATACGCGCCGACGCGCAGCCCGTTCGCCCGCGCACCCGCGCGGTTCGTGGCGAAGGTCGGGTCGAGGTAGTCGTGCCCGTCGGTCGCCTTCACGAAGGCGAAGCGCTTGCCCGCGCCGGCGACCTTCCGCCAGTCGATCGTCTCCTGCCAGTGGCTCACGTCGATGCCTGGCACCGTCGGCCCCACGTGCGGACGGGATGTTCGCGGTGCATCGGCGGCGGCTGCCTCTCCCGAGGATCCGGCGAATCCGTCGCCCGGCGACGCATCGGCTCCAACTCCGGATGCGGTCGCAGAAGGGCTCACTGCGAGCACGCTCAAGACCGAGCACGCGATGAGCAGACGACTGGTTGGGG
>DASVGA010000427.1:0-3582 GCA_036379795.1 Actinomycetota bacterium
AACCGCGCGATGCCCTCGATGAACCCGGCCGACGGCACGATGAACCCGCCTTCGCCCTGGATCGGCTCCATGATCACCGCGGCGATGTTCTCCTCGCCGATGTGCTTGTGCATCTCTTCCGTGGCGTAGGCGAGGGCTTCCTCGGTCACGCGACCGGGGTCGCCGAGCCAGCGGTACGGGTAGGCGAAGGGAAGCCGGTAGATCTCCGGGGCGAACGGCCCCATGCCCTGCTTGTAGGGCATGACCTTGGCCGTGAGCGACATCGCGAGCAGCGTGCGCCCGTGGAAGGCGTGATCGAACGTAACGATCGCGCTGCGCCCGGTGTGGTAGCGGGCGATCTTGACCGCGTTCTCGACCGCCTCGGCCCCCGAGTTCGCGAACATCGTCTTCTTGGCGTGCTCGCCCGGCGTGAGTGAGTTCAGCCGCTCGGCGAGCTCGATGTAGGGCTCGTTGGCCGTCACGTGGAAGCAGGTATGCGTGTCGAGCTCCGCCTGGCGGGTGATGGCCGCGACCACGCCGGGAGGCGTGTGGCCGACGTTCAGCACCGCGATGCCCGAGGCGAAGTCGATCAATCGATTGCCGTCGACGTCCTCGACGATCGCGCCCGACGCGCGTGCGGTGACGACGGGGTGGATCGAGGCGACGCCACGGGGAACGGCGTCGCCGCGTCGGCTGAACCACTCGTTGGACCTCGGGCCCGGAACCTCGGTGACGAGCTTGCGCTCCTGCGGGATGTCCATGCCCCGCATCCTCGTCCTCAGAACGGGGTCCTGTCAGGCACCCGTCGCGCCAGGAACCGATCCGACGCTTGTACGGAATGTCCAAGCTCACGACCCCGACCGGGGGATCTTCCCGACGTTGGCTGTACGTTCCGTACAATCGGAAGATGGCCGCGACCGTGCACGACATCGTCGCGATCCCGGGCATGCCGCTGAAGCTCCTGACCGCGCATGACCAGGCGGATCGGCCGATCCGGTGGGTCCACGTCTCCGAGCTCGAGGATCCGACCCCGTGGCTCAAAGGTGGGGAGCTGCTCCTCACCACCGGCCTCGGCATCGGTGCGACCCCGGCGAGCCACCGCGCCTATGTGCAACGGCTCGCCGACGCCGATCTCACGGGCCTCGGGTTCGGACTGGGCTTCTCCCACGCCAAGACCCCGCGGTCGTTGATCACGGCGGCCGATCGGGCGGGATTCCCCTTGTTCGAGGTGCCCTACCCCGTGCCGTTCATCGCCATCACGGAGGCGATCTTCAGCCGCGTGGCCGCCGAGCAGTACGAGAATCTGCAGCGCGCCGTCGATGCCGAGCACGTGCTGACGAGGGCCGTGATGGAAGGCTCGGGCGTCGAGGGCATCGCCCGCTCGCTGGCCGAAGTGACCGCGAGCTGGACGCTGCTGCTCGACCTGCACGGCCGGGCCGTCGCGAGCTCGGGCAGGTCCGCCGGTCTTCGTGCCGAGCGCATCTGGCGCGAGCTCCGAGCGCGCAGGCCCGAGGGCATGTCGTTCAGCGTCACGCTCGTCGATCGAGGCCACCACGTCTGGGTGCAGCCCGTGGGGGCGCAGGGCCGGGTCGAGGCCTTCCTCGCGGTCGGCAAGCCCGAGCAGCCGAGCCAGCTCGATCGCATCGTGGCCGGACACGCCCTGAGCCTGTTCGCGATCGAACTGGCCAAGTCCCGGGCCGTGGCCGAGGCCCAGCGCAGGCTGCAGGGCGACTTCCTCGACGATCTCGCGGGGGGAGCACTATCGCCGGCAGAGGTCGCGAGAGGCGTGTCGAGGTTCGGGTTCGACCGCGATGCCGATGTCGTCGCCGTGTCGATCGAGCCCGCGCACGGATCGATCGAGCCTGAGACCCTCGCCGACGCGATCGCCGAGGAGCTGTCGCGGCGGGGAGGTGGGTTCCTCGTCTCGGCCCACGGGTCGGGCGTGCACGTGCTGCTCGCCTCGGATCCGGCGCCAGACCTCGAGCAGATCGCCGGGATCGGTGAGCGGATCGGGTTCGGACTGCGCATCGGCGCGGGCTCGCCGGTCGCACCGGCTGCCGTGGGTGACTCCCTGCGCCAGTCCCGCTACGCCCTGCAGGTCTGCCGCATCGAGGGATGGTCTACCGCGGGATTCGGCGATCTGGGCACCTACCGGTTGCTGCTCTCCATGGCCGAGCCCGACGCCTTGCGGGCGTTCACCGACGCCGTGCTCGTGCCGATCGACGCCTACGACCGGGAGCACGGGGGCGATCTGCTGAGCTCGCTCACGTCGTTCCTGCGGCACAACGCGCGATGGGAGCAGGCCGCCGAGGAGCTGTTCGTGCACCGGCACACGCTGCGGTACCGGATGCGCAAGGTCGAGGAGCTCACCGGGCGAGACCTCACGAGCAGCTTCGACCGCATGGAACTCTGGATCGCCTTGAGGGCGAGGGAGCTTCAAGCGGCGGACGCCGACGCCTGAGGTTGCCCCGGTCCGCACGCCGGCTGGGGACGCGCTTGTCCAGGACGTCCAACCCGGCCGGCGGCCCGGGCCAACTCGTCGGGTGGTCCGAGGCGAGCGGCCGTTGCATACTGCACCGAGGAGGAGCCCTGCGGGCGCTCGCCCCAGGCGCGGGTTCGCTTCCACGAGGAGGGGGAACATGGCCGACAGCCATCAGATGTTCATCAACGGCGAGTGGGTGAACTCCACCGACGGAGGCACCCGCGACATCATCAGTCCGGCAAGCGGTGCGGTGATCGCGAGCGTGCAGGAAGGCACGGCCCAGGACGCGGAGCGCGCCGTCGCCGCAGCCAAGGCTGCCTTCTACGGCGAGTGGTACGACATGACGCCCAAGGATCGTCAGCTCGCGCTGCTGCGTCTGGCCGACCGCATCGAGGAGCACGCCGACGAGATCGTCAGGATCGAATCCGAGAACGTCGGCAAGCCCTTCGACGTGACCATGTCCGAGGAGATCCCGCCGATCGTCGACAACCTGCGGTTCTTCGCCGGTGCGGCGCGGATGCTTGAAGGCCGGAGCGCGGGGGAGTACATGGCCGGGTTCACCTCGTTCGTGCGACGGGAGCCGATCGGTGTCGCCGGTCTGATCGCGCCGTGGAACTACCCGCTCATGATGGCCGTGTGGAAGATCGGCCCGGCGCTCGCCACCGGCAACACGATCGTGCTGAAACCCAGTGAGCTCACCCCTCTCACCGCGATCAAGATGGCCGAGCTCGCGGCCGACCTGTTCCCGCCGGGGGTGTTCAACGTCGTGACCGGAGACGGCCTCCCCGTCGGCGATGCCCTCGTGAAGCACCCCGACGTCGGCATCGTCTCGCTCACCGGTGACGTCGACACCGGCAAGATCATCCACTCGAACGCCAGCGAATCGCTCAAGCGCGTGCATCTGGAGCTGGGCGGGAAGGCGCCGGTCGTCGTCTTCGACGACGCGGATCTCGCCTCGGTGGTCGAGTGGATCTCGATCGCCGGCTACTTCAACGCAGGGCAGGACTGCACAGCAGCGACTCGAGTGCTCGTTGCCGACAAGGCCTACGACAAGGTCCTCGACGGCCTGGTGCCTGCCGTCGAGGACATCAAGGTCGGCGGACCGTTCGAGGACGACATCG
>DASVGA010000428.1:0-5406 GCA_036379795.1 Actinomycetota bacterium
CGGGGCGATCTCGACCGGTCCGTACAGCGCCTCTCGATCGATGGGCGCGCCGGCCCCGACCGCCACGAGGTCGAGGATGCCGTCGAGGTCGAACGAGCCCGGCAGCCCGCTCAGGCCGAACAGCTTGTCGGGGTCGCCGTCGATCAGCATGAGCGCGTTGGCACGCACGTTGTCGAGCGGATGGGTGGCGGTGCCGGCCACGTCGCCCTCGAGCAACGCATCGAGCAGCAGGGCCCGCTCGTGCGGGCGAGGGTTCCACCGGTCGTCGAGAGCGGGAAGGCGCCGGACGTGGCGTTCGATAACGTCCATGGGTGCAGCATCGCAGAGCCGAACCCCCACCCCCGACCGGCACGAGCCTCACCGCGAGCACAGCGCCCGTCGAGATCGGCCGACCCGAGACCGTCGAGCACATCGAGCCCGACGTGCCCTGGATCGTGCTCGTCTGGAACGACCCGATCAACCTGATGAGCTACGTCACGTGGGTCTTCCAGAAGCTGTTCGGCTTCCCGAGGGCCAAGGCCGAGAAACTCATGTGGGACGTGCACACCAAGGGCAAGGCCGTCGTGTCGAACGGCACGAAGGACGAGGCCGAGCGCGACGTCGCCCGACTGCACGCCTACGGTCTGTGGGCCACGATGCAGAAGGATCGCTGATGCGCCTGACGCGAGGCCCGGTGCACCGCGTCGGGCCCGGTCGGTTCGCCGTGCGGCTGTCGGCGCGTGAACGCGACGCCGTGCGCACCTTCACCCAGCAGCTCAGGACCTTGCTCACCTCGGAGCACCCGTCGAGCGATGAGGGGGTGGCGAGGCTGTTCCCGCCGGCGGTGCCCGACGACGTGCTCGGCAACCTGGAGTACGAACAGCGCCACGGCAACGAGCTGCTCCTCGGGAGGCTCGAGGCGCTCGACACCGTGGAACGCACGCTGGGCGCCGACGAGCTCACCGAGACCGAACTGCTCGCGTGGCTCGGCTCGCTGAACTCGATCCGCCTCGTGATCGGCACTCGCATCGGCGTGACCGAGGACTCCACCGAGGCCGACTTCGCCGGCGACGAGCAGACGTCGGAGATGTTCTCGCTCTACGCGTACCTGACCTGGCTCGAGGGTTGGGTGATCCAGGCGCTCGACGACGAGCTCTCAGCGGACGGGTGAGCCCACCTGGTGCAGCTTCAGCATGTTGGTCCTCGTGCGCCCCACCGGTGATGACGCGGCCATGACCACCAGCTCGCCCGGAGCCACGAGGCCGCGGTCCCGCACGCCCTGGTCCATGAGCGCGATCATGGCGTCGGTGTCGCCCGGGCGCTCGGAGGGAAGCGGCACCACGCCCCAGTGCAGCGTGGAGACCCTGCGCACCCGGGGGTCGGGCATGAAGGCGTAGATCGGGCTCAAAGGCCGCTCGGCCGAGAGCAGGCGCGCGGTGCGACCGGTCTCCGTGTAGCAGGTGATCGCCACGACCTCTGCCTCGGAGGTCGCGACGGCGGCGACGGCGTGCGCGACCGCGGCGGCCTCGCCCCGGTGACGGCAGGCGGGTTGCGCTGCTCGGTAGTCGGCAGCGCGGGATTCCACGGCGGCGGCGATCCTGGTCGCGGCGGCTGCCGCCTCGAACGGGTAGTCGCCGATCGCGGTCTCGCCCGAGAGCATGATGGCGTCGGCGCCGTCGAGCACCGCGTTCGCCACGTCGGATGCTTCGGCGCGGGTCGGCCTCGGGGCCCGCGTCATCGACTCGAGCATCTGCGTCGCGACCACGACGGGACGCCCGGCGTCGCGAGCGCGCCGAAGCAGGTCCTTCTGGAGCAGGGGGATCTGCTCCATCGGGAGTTCCACGCCGAGGTCCCCGCGGGCCACCATGATGGCGTCGGTCACCTCGAGGATCGCATCGACGTGCTCGATCGCCGGCTTCGTCTCGATCTTGGCCACGATGGGCACTGCCCGCTCGCCCATGATCGATCGGAGCTCGGCCACGTCGGCGGAGGCGCGCACGAACGACTGGGCGATCATGTCGACCTGCAGGTCGAGGGCGCGGGCGAGGCCTTCCCGGTCGCGATCGGTGACGGCCGGAAGGCTCAAGCGCTCGGCCGGCACGTTCACCCCCTGACCGCTGCGCACGATGCCGCCCCGCACACACTCGGTCTCCACGATGGTGCCGTCGACAGCTCGCACCACCAGCTCCACGGCGCCGTCGGCGAGCAGCACCCGGTCTCCCTCGCGAAGGTCGTTCGCGAGGTCCGGGTAGGTCGTCGACGTGCCTTCCTCGTCGCCGGGTCCGCGCGCGCGGAGCGCGAACGGCTGTCCGGGCGTGAGCCGGAAGGGATCGGGCTCCATCGTCGCGAGGCGCACCTTCGGCCCGGGCAGATCGGCGAGCACCGCGAGCGCGCGGTCGCCGTCGGCCTCCGCCTGCCGCACGAGACCGACGGCGCGCTCGTGGTCCTCCGGCGTGCCGTGCGAGAAGTTCACACGGAACACGGATGTGCCCGCCGCGACGAGCCCGCGCACGAACGCGGGGGTGTTCGTCGCGGGTCCGAGCGTGCAGACGAGCTTGGTGCTCGGTGTGAACGGCGATTCCATGCCGGCACTCATGCGGGTCCCGGCGCCGCGTCGGAGAGGGTTCGAGGCACCCGGTCGCCGAGCTCTGCTTCCGCTCGCTCGATCCACGCCGCGGGAAGCTCGTCGCGCACCGGGACATCGGCCATCTCCGAGAAGTAGATCGTCCACGCCCGCGGCACCACCCGCGCCCATTGATACCCCCCGCCCCCGGTGGCGACCCAGCGCCCGCCGGCGGCCTCGTGCGCGAGCTCGTGCAGCATCGACGCGGTCGCGCGATACGCGTTCGTCGTCAGGCGCAGGTGCGCGAGCGGGTCGCTCTCGTGCGTATCGCATCCGAGCTGGGTGACGAGCACGTCGGGCCCGAACGCTCGCACGGCAGGGACCACGACCTCGCGGAAGGCTTCGAGCCACCCGGCGTCGGCGGTACCCGGGGCGAGCGGAACGTTCGCGACCGAGCCGGGCGCACTCGCACCACCGGTTTCGGTGAGGCTTCCCGTGCCGGGGAAGAACCCGAGCTCCGGTGCGTGCTCGTGAATCGAGATCGTGAGCACCCGGGGATCGTTCCAGAAGATCGCCTGCGGGCCGTCACCGTGGTGCACGTCGACATCGACGTAGGCGATGCGCTCCACGCCCTGGGTGAGCAGCCACGCCATCGCGAGGGCCGGGTCATCGTAGACGCAGAACCCCGAGGCGCGGTCGGGCATCGCGTGGTGCAGTCCCCCGGGCGCGTTGAACGCGTGGGCGACGTCGCCCGCGAGCACGGCTCGCGCGGCCTCGACCGAGGCGCCCGCCACGACCGCGGCCGCCTCGTGCATCCGATCGAAGATCGGGTTGTCGCCGGGGCCGTACCCGAACCGGGTCCACGGTCCGTCGAGCCCGTGACCGGCGTTGCGAGTTGCGTCGATGTACTCCTGGGTGTGCACGAGCCCGAGCGTCTCGTCGTCGGCGGCGCCGGCGTCGAGCCGGATGACGGTCTCCCGTCCGAACATGCCGTAGGCCTCGATGAGCGCCCAGGTGAGCAGCACGCGGGCCGGGCGCAACGGATGGCCCGGCCCGTGGTCGTACCCCTCTGCCTCGGGAACGACGACGAGGCCGGCGGTGCCGCTCATGGCATCGTGGCCCGGGTCATGCCACTGCGCGCACGGCCGCGGCGGTGCGCTCCACGATGGCATCGGCATCGTCGTCGGAGATCGTGAACGGCGGGCCCAGCATGATGAGGTCGCCGTCTCGTCCGTCGACGTGGGCCGTCGAGGAGTAGAGCAGCAGGCCGGCTTCACGCGCTTCCTGCACGACCCGTTCGGTGACGCGATCCTTGCGGTCGAAGGGCTCCCTGGTCTCGGCATCGCGCACGAGCTCGATGCCGATCATCATGCCGAGCCCTCGCACGTCGCCCACCGTCGGCAGGTCGGCCAAGGCGCCGGCGAGGGCCGAGCGCAGCCGTTCACCGGTCGCCGCCGATCGCGTCACGAGGTCGTCATCGCGCAGCACCTCCAGCACCGCCCCGGCCGCGGCCGCGCCCAGCCCGTTGTGCGACCACGTGAAGCCGTGCACGAACCCGGTCGTCGAGACCGCCTCGAACACCTCACTGCTCGCGGCCGCGAATCCGAACGGCACGTACCCGCTCGTCGTGCCCTTGCCTGCCGTGATGATGTCGGGTCGTACCCCCCAATGCTCGACGCCGAACCAGCTTCCGGTGCGGCCCATGCCGGTCATCACCTCGTCGGCGATCACGAGCACACCGTGGCGACGGCAGACGGCGGTGATCGCCGGCCAGTAGTCGTCGCACGGAACCGCCGCCGCGAGGGTCGCACCGGCCACCGGCTCGGCGATGAACGCGGCGACCGAGCTGGGTGGCGCCTGGGCGATCATGCGTTCGAGCTCGGCCGCGTGCCAGTCCCCGCAGGACGTCGGGTGGTGAGGGTTCTCACACCGGTACTCGTACGCAGGCGGGGCGTGCAGGAACCGGCCGAGCCACGGCGTGTAGGGCTTGCGGAGCGGTTCCTTGCCGCTCGCGTCGAGGGTCGCGAGCGTGTTCCCATGGTAGGAACCGCGACGGCCGATCACGACGAACCTCGAGGCCTCTCCTCGAGCCAGGTGGTAGCTCCGCGCCAGCTTCAGCGCGGTCTCGACCGCCTCGCTGCCGCCCGAGACGGGGTACACGCGCGGGTCGCCCATCGGAAGCAGCGGCGCGAGCGCATCGGCGTATGTCACGAGCGCGCCGGTCTTGAACATCGTGCCGTGCACGTACTGGGTCCGCTCGAGCTGCGCTTCGATCGCGTCGATCACCCGCCGCTCACCGTGCCCCACGTTCACGACGATCGCACCGCCCGCGGCATCGAGGTACCGGGTCCCGTCGGCCGCGGTGATCCAGGCTCCGTTCGCCTCGACGGCGACGGGAAGCTCACGCTCGAGCGTCCGAGGGAAGACGTGGGTCATGCGACCGTCCGCACCACGTCGATCCAATCGGCCACCCCGGCTCCGTTGGCTGCCTGTAACGCGTTGAGCCGCCGGTCGCTGGTCGCCCGGTCCCCGAAGATGCGCAGCGCCAACGCGCTCGTCGCGAACACCGGGTCGAACGGCTCGGTGGCCGTCGTCGACCGCGCGTTCACAGGAAGCCGGAACTCACCCACCATCGGAGCCCCGACGTCGTGTGCAGCGAGCACGGCTCCGAAGAACAGCAGCGCGGGGAACGCTTCGGTGCTGCTGGTCGCCAGTGACGCGAGCGCCGTGAGGATCGCGCGCACGTCGTCACGTCGCTCGGCCACGGCCGCCGCGTCGGCCGTGGGCGGCAACGTTTCCTCGGTGATGCACAGGCATGCCCGCAGCCCCCGCACGTACGCGACGAGCGACGCCCCCGCCGGCAG
>DASVGA010000429.1:0-2316 GCA_036379795.1 Actinomycetota bacterium
GCAACTCGCGACGTTCCTGCACCGGGGCGGCACCTCGCTCGCCGACGCGACCTACCCGCTGCTGCGGCGCTTCCTCGCGCAGCAGCACACGCTCGGGTACGCCCGCGCGTCGATCGCGCGCCGGGTGGGATCGATCCACACGTTCTACCGGTGGGCACTCGCCGACGGGCGGGTCACCGAGGATCCATCGCTACTGCTCGGACGGCCGAAGGTCGTGAACCGGCTTCCGACCGTGCTCCGCCGACAGGAAGCCGCTGCGCTCGCCGAGGCGCCGGCGGCCGGCCCACGCGACGACGACCACGAGCCCACGCCGGTCGACCGCGCGATCGCGCTGCGCGACGTCGCCGCACTCGAGCTGATGTACGGCTCCGGCCTGCGTGTTGGCGAGGTCGCGAGCCTCACCCTCGACCGCATCGACCTCGACCGGGGCCGGGTGAACGTGATGGGCAAGGGTGCGAAGGAGCGCGAGGTGCCGATGTCAGACTACGCGGTCGATGCGCTCCGCGATTTCCTGCGACACGGCAGAGCGGCGCTCGCCCCCCATGGCTCGAGGCACCTGTTCCACAACCGTCGGAAGAAACGCTTCAGCTCGAGGGACATCCGTACGATGGTGGAACGATATGGCGGTACAGTGCTGCCGGGCCGGCGGGTGACCCCGCACACCCTGCGGCACTCGTTCGCCACACACCTGTTGGAAGGGGGAGCCGACATCCGAGCCGTGCAGGAACTGTTGGGACACGCGAGCGTTGCGACCACGCAGCGCTACACGCACGTGTCGCGCGCTCGGCTGTTCAAGGCCTACGATCAGAGTCATCCGAGGGCCTGAGTCGTGCCCACCGCGAAGAAGACGGCCACCAAAGCGCCGCCGAAGCCGCCGGCGAAGTCCGGGGCGAAGACGGCGGTGAAGACCCGTACCAAGGCCAAGGCAGGGGCGAAAGCGGCCAAGCCGTTCGACCCAACGATCACGATCCCGCCCCACGTCGACGACGAGCTGGGCGCCCATTGGCACGGCTTCAAGAGCAGCGGCGACGACGAGTCTCGCGAGAAGCTCATCCTGCATTACGCGCCGCTCGTGAAGTACGTGGCGAGCCGGGTCGCGACGGGGCTTCCTGCGAGCGTGGAACAGGCCGACCTCGTGAGCTACGGCATGTTCGGCCTGATCGACGCGCTCACCAAGTTCGAGCCGGGCCGCGGCAACAAGTTCGAGACGTACGCGATCCCGCGCATCAAGGGCGCGATCATCGACGAGCTGCGGGCCATGGACTGGGTGCCGCGCTCGGTCCGCTTCAAGGCCCGGGAGATCGAGAAGGCACACACCGATCTCGAGGCCATGCTGAAGCGGCAGCCGAGCGAGCAGGAGATGGCCGAGCGCCTGGGCATCACGCGCCGCGAGCTTCACGACGTGGTCTCGCAGATCTCGTTCGTCTCGGTGCTCGCCCTCGACGAGCTGGTCTCGGTCGGCGCCGATCGCGGTGAGCAGGTCTCGTTGATCGACACGCTCGCCGACCGTGGTCTCGACCCCACGTCGGGCGTGGAGTCGCAGGAGACGAGGAGCCTGCTCGCGGCAGCGATCAACGAGCTCTCGGAGCGCGAGAAGATCGTGGTCACGCTCTACTACTTCGAAGGGCTCACGCTCGCAGAGATCGGCGAGATCCTCGGCGTCACCGAGTCGCGTGTGTGCCAGATCCACACGAAGGCCGTGGGCGGGCTCCGGGGCCAGCTCACCGAGGTCGAGTAGACCCCCGGGGACCATGTCTCGATCGTGACGCACGTCACGGTTCGCGTCGAGCGGCTCCGCTACCGTCGGCGACATGCGTGAGCTTCGTCGAACCTGCCTGAGCGCATCGTTGCTCGTCGTCGCTCTGAGCTGGGCAACGGCTCAGCCTGCGGTCGCCGCGGGAACGTGGACCTGGCCGGTCACGGGCCCGGTGATCCGCGGGTTCGACCCGCCGGCGTCTCCGTTCGGCTCGGGGCACCGGGGCATCGACATCGCCGCCCCGGCAGGAAGCGTGGCCGTGGCTCCCGCCGACGGTCGGGTGTCCTTCGCCGGGCCGGTAGGAGGGCGTCTGTTCCTCACGATGGACCACGGCGCCGGTCTCGAGTCGACCTTCTCGTGGGTCTCCGCCCTACTGGTTCGTCGCGGTGACCTCGTGACCCAGGGCCAACCGGTCGTACGGACCGGCGGGGGGCACACGGGCGACCTCGTGCCGAACCTGCACCTGGGCGTGAAGCTCGACGATGCCTACGTCGACCCGCTCGACTACCTCGGTGAGATCGATGTGAGCACGTTGATCAGGCTCGCGCCGCTCGTCGCCT
>DASVGA010000430.1:0-4816 GCA_036379795.1 Actinomycetota bacterium
GTGATCGACGGCGTTCGCTGCTACTGCATGTTCATCGGGTATCCGCGGAGCGGCCACAGCCTCGTCGGCAGCCTGGTGGGCGCCCATCGCAACGCTGTGATCTCCCACGAGCTCGACGCCCTGCGGTACGTGCAGACGGGCCTGATCGGGCGCGACCTGCTCTACTCGATGATCCTGCGTCGCGATCGCGAGTTCGGGAAGGCGGGGCGCCGCTGGACCGGCTACGACTACTCGGTGCCGGGCCAGTCGCAGGGACGTGTCGAGGACCTGCTCGTGATCGGCGACAAGCGCGGCGGCGGTTCGACTAGGCGCCTGGGTGCGCATCCCGACCTGCTCGACCGGCTCGAGCGCCTCGTCGACGTCGACGTGCGGTTGATCCACGTGATCCGCGACCCCTACGACACGATCGCATCGATGCATCGCCGCGGGCGCCAGCCGCTCACCGCGAGCATCGAGCGCTTCTTCGCCTTGTGCGCGACGAACGCGTCGATCAGGGAACACAGACCCGGCGCCGTCGTCGACGTTCGGGTCGAGGAGCTGATCCGGCGCCCCGCTGAGACCGTCGCCGGGCTGGTCGGATCGATCGGGTTGGACGCACCCGAGACCTACCTGGGGGCCTGCGCCGGCATCGTCTTCGCAACCCCGAAGCGCACCAGGACCTCGATCGACTGGCCCGACCACCTGATCGCCGACGTGGCGCATCGCATGTCGAGCTACGACTTCTTGCGAGGCTACTCGTACGAGGGCTGAGCACGGCCCGCGGCGAGCGTCCACGCCGAGAGGTCGAGCTGCAGGATCGTGGCGAGTTGCTCGACGCTGTCGCGGTAGCGCTCGCGGAGTTCCCCTTCGAGGTCGGAGGGCAGCGCCGGTCGCGCGCTCGGGTCGAGGTTCACGCGCTCGATCGTGTCGACCACCCTGCGGGCGAGCCGGGGCCTCGCACCAGCCGGGACCAGCCGTCGGGTGACCCGGCGCACCCTGCCCGCCTGTCGCGCGAACCGCTGTAGCCTCGCAGACCTCACAACCCGTCCCACGTTCGATCGGGCCAACCGCAGCTCGGGTCGCTCCTGGATCCCGAGGAACCGCTGCAGCCCCGTCATGACCGACGACGGGTCGGCTCGAACCTCGTCATAGAGCACCACGTGCACGGCTGAGCGTCCGAACCCGTCGATGAACCGCTCGACCTGCTCGGGGAACGCAACCGCCTCCGAGTACAGGAGCTGACCGTGTCGTTCGACGCCGGCTGGGATGCGCCGGCCCGCTCGGCGATCGGATTCGGCCTCGAGCGCGGCCCGCAGGTCCAGGATATCTTCGACGCCCGCGCGGCAGAGTTCGCCGTGCAACGACGCGAGCAGGTCGACGGGGTCGCGGAGCATGATGATGATGCGCGCGTTGGGTTCGAACGCCCGGATCTCCCGGGCGGCGGAGGCCGACCGCATCGTCCACACCGAGGCTTCGGCGAGCACTGGCTGATCGGTCGCTCCCCTGAAGAGCTCGACGTACTCGCTCGACGACATCAACGGCCGCACCCGCAGCTCGGGAAGATCCTGGCCGAACCGGTGCGGCTCCTTGACGGGAGACATGAACACGGACGGGTGTCGCGAGAGCGCCTCGGCCATAGACGTCGTCGCACACTTCGGAGCGCCCACGATGAACGCCGTAGGCGACCGAACGCCTGCACTCGAGAACTCGGTCCGAAGATCTGCAACCGGGTCGCTCATCGAGGCTCGGCCTCCCGAGTTGGCAGCCGCCGCCTCGGCCTCAGCGCGCGGATCTCCTCGATCCGCAGCGCACCGATCGACCCGAGGAGGCCGAGCCAGACGCCCCAGCCCACGAGCGAGCACACCGCGGCGCTCCAGAACCCTCCACCGACAACGCGCGACAGCAGGGCGGCTGCGACGATCGCGACCGGCGCGCTGGCCAGCAGGAGCATCCGGTCGCGGGTCACTGGATGGACACCAGTCCTCGCGTGCAGCGCGATGCTCAAGGAGGCGTTGAGGACGACGAACGAGACGGTGGTTGCCGCGGCAGCGCCGATCGCCCCCCAGACGGGGATCGACACCAGGGCGCTCACGACCATCGCCACGGCGGGCCATGCCAGGGCCTTGCCGAGGGTCGACCACGCACCAGACGCGATGAGCGCCTGCCCGTTGAACCCGAGCGCGACCGTCACGAAGTAGCCGGCTAGCAGCAACCGCACGACGGCGGCGGACGTGGGGAACCTCGCTCCGTACACGACCGACATGGCCTCGGTTGGGGCGATCGTGAGGAGCGTGAACGCAGGCATCGCGAGCACCACCGACAACTTGCTCACCGCGAGGTAAAGGTCACCGAAGCCACGTCGATCGCGCGCCTCGTGGAGGCCGGTCGCTGCGGTGAGGAACATCGCCGAGAGCAGACCCGGGACGAGCATGACCAGTCCCTCGACGAGGGCGAGCGTCGGTGCGTACGCGCCGACGACGGCACCCGGTCGCACCACGCCGAGCACGGCGACGTCGAAGCCGTGGATCAGCCGGTAGGCGACGGCGCCGGCAACGAACGGGGCCGTGAGCCGCACGAGATCGAGGCCTGCCCTTGCGGCCGGCGCCACGACGGTCCAGCTGCCAACCGAACGCCGCACCACCCAGGCTCCCGCGGCGGCCGCTGCCACCCCTGCTCCCGCATAGACCGCGGCGAGCGGCGCGAGACCCTGTCGCGCGCCCAGCATCAGCACCGCGCACACTAGCAGCAGCTTCGTCACGACCTCGGTGGTAGGAGGCATCTCCATCAGGCTCACTCGCCCGAGTCCCCTCGCGACCGACGAGCCAGCGACCGCGGCCACCCGACCGAGCAGCAGGAGACTCATCGCGACGCTGAGGATCCACACGTCGGTAGAGCGGAGCTGGCGTTGCGACAACGCGATCGACGCGACGATCGCCATGGCCCCGAAGCCAGTCACGGCGACGGTGACCGCCGCGAGGGCCCGGACCACAGGTTCCGGACGGTGGCCCGTGGCCACCGCCGACGCGATCGATCGCGTCGACGCCGTACCGAGGCCGGCGAACAGGCCGGCGATCAACCCGACGATCGAAAGGCTGAACGCGAGCGCTCCGTAGCGCTCAGCCCCCAGCGCGCGCACGACGAGCGCCGTGGTGAGGAAGGTGCACGCGGTGATGAGGAGCCGTGAGCCGGCTCGGACGGCCGCTCCGTTCCCGATCGCCGTCAGGGCGCCGGCAAGGCCTTCGGCCGAACCGCTCATCGGCGATCCGCGCATCGTTCCCATGGTCGCCTGCATCATCGGCGCATGCAGCGCCCCGATGTAGCGACCTCGCTACTCGATCGAGGCGTGATCCATGCCCTTCGGGCGGGTGGGATCGATCTTCACGCCTGCGCCCATCGTGGACGAGACCGTGAGGGACTTGATGTACCGGCCCTTCGCCGAAGACGGCTTCGCCTTCAGGATCTCGTCGACGACGGCCAGGTAGTTCTCGAGCAGCTGCCGCTCCTCGAACGACTTCTTTCCGATGATCAGGTGCACGTTCGACGTGCGGTCGGCGCGGTACTCCACCTTGCCGCCCTTGATGTCGGCGACGGCCTTGCCGATGTCGTTGGTCACCGTGCCGGTCTTTGGGTTCGGCATCAGCCCGCGCGGTCCGAGCACGCGGCCCGCCTTGCCGACCGACGCCATCATGTCGGGGGTGGCCACCGCCGCGTCGAAGTCGATCTCGCCGCCCATGACCTGTTCGACGAGCTCGTCGCCGCCGACCACGTCGGCGCCCGCCTCGGTGGCCTCACGAGCCTTCTCGCCAACCGCGAACACACCCACGCGCACCGATCGTCCGGTGCCGTTGGGAAGCGACACCGTTCCACGGAGCGCTTGATCGGCCTTGCGCGTATCGATGCCGAGTCGGAACGCCAGCTCGATCGTCTCGTCGAACTTCGCAGCGGGCTGACCTTTCACGATCTTGATGGCGTCGGCGGGCATGTGCTCGCGTTCGCGCTCGTAGCTTCCGGCGCCGTTGCGGTAGCGCTTGCCGTGCGTGGTCGTCATGCCTGCACCTCCACGCCCATGCTGCGCGCGGTACCGGCGATGATCGACATGGCGTTGTCGACATCGTTGGCGTTGAGGTCCGCCATCTTCTTCTCGGCGATCTCCCGAACCTGCGCCTGGGAGAGCCTGGCTACCTTGTCGCGGTTCGGTTCACCCGAACCCTTCTCGATGCCCGCCGCCTGCTTGATCAGCTCGGCTGCCGGAGGCTGCTTCGTGACGAACGTGAACGACCGGTCTTCGTAGATGGTCAGCTCCACGGGGATGACCTGACCGTTCTGCTGCTGCGTCGCCTCGTTGTACTGCTTGCAGAAGTCCATGATGTTGACGCCGTGCTGTCCGAGGGCTGTGCCGACCGGCGGCGCGGGCGTGGCCTGACCCGCCCTGATCTGCAGCTTGACGTTCGCGAGCACCTTCTTGGGTGCCATATGGCGTTCACCTCCAGCGGTCCGAACGGCCCTTCGGCCTCCCGCTCTCTCGGTCGTGGGGGAACTAGACCTTCGACACCTGGTCGAAGCCCAACTCGACCGGGGTCTCCCGGTCGAAGATGTTGACCAGCACCTTGAGCTTGGCCTGGTCGGCGTTGATCTCGCTGATCGTGCCGTTGAAGTCGGCGAAGGGCCCCGAGATGATCCGGACCACGTCGTCTTCCTCTAGAGCTTGGCGACCTGGCCGAGCTCGAGCTCGACGGGGGTCTCACGACCGAAGATGTTCACGAGCACGGTGAGCTTCGACCGGGCGACGTCGATGTCGGAGATCGCGCCGTTGAAGTCGGCGAACGGTCCTTGCGTG
>DASVGA010000431.1:0-13934 GCA_036379795.1 Actinomycetota bacterium
CGACCTCCGGCGCCGCGTGATCGAGCGGCTTCCGTTGCACGACACGCAGGACCTGGCCGCAGACGAGCGCCAGTCCTGACGCGAGCGCCGGACCCTGCCAGCCTCCGAGGCCTACACCGAGGCGTTCGACGGTGAGCCCCGCGATCGTGATGGTGGCCACGCCGAAGGCGGGAGCCGCTGCGAGCGCCGCGACGCGATCCGAGAACGTCCACCATGCCCATCCGGACCCGACGAGCCAGAGCAGCATCAGCACCGCGAGCGCGGTGACCGTGATCGCCGCTGGTGTCGAGGGTCCCAGCTCATCGAGGCCCGGGGGGAGCGGCCGTGGGTTCGGCACCGAGGAGAGCACCGTCGTGCCCCGGAGCCGGGCGTCGCCTGCGGTCCAGGTCTCCAGGCCCTCGCTCGGGGACACGGATGGGCGTTCGTGCCACTCGGGCGCGACGAACGTGGCGAGCTCACCCGCGGGCAGGTCCGAGAGCGTGACCCGGGACAGCGTGTCGTATTCGAGGGCGCCACGCACGGTGGGTCGGCGGGCCGCGAGGTCGTCCAGCGTGCCCACGAACACGTACACGTCGTCGATCCGCTCCGGGGGAACGGCGGCACGGGCGGCGTTCGTGATGTTGGTCGCGAGGAACGTGGCGGTGCCGTCGACATCGTCGACGACGAACACGAGCGGTGTGTCGGCCGGGAGGGTCGCGGCGATGCGCCCCGCGAGGGTCACCGCCGAGAGATCGTCGACCGAGATGAACGGCGACTGGTGACGCTGGGTGTTCACGATCGGCGCCAGCAGCAGCAGCGCCAGGACGGCCGTGATCGTCACCGATCGCCAGCCGTGCACGTCGGCTCGCTCCCAGATCCACGTGAGGGCCATCGCGGCGAGGATCGGCAGCGCGAACCCGAACGTGAGGACCCGCTCGGGCGGGAACCACCCGGTCACCGATCCGACCGCGACACCGATGAGGGTGAAGGCGGCCCATGCGACGAGGAAGCGACGGGTGAAGCTGTGCACCTGCAGCGTGCCGATCGCCGCCAGCGGCAGGGTCGCCCACGGAGCGAACCGCCGCAGACCCTCCCGGAACCGAACCTCGTAGTTCTCGACGAGCAGGCCGCCGAGACCCGCCCGGCGCAGGAACGCGTCCTTCGACGTGTCGACGGCGAGGGCCGGCGGGCCGGCGAGCGCCGCGAGCAGCCCGGTCCCGACGAGGAGACCGCCCCCGGCGATCGCGCCCAGCACCCGTCCCGCGTCGGAGGGCCACCCGTGCTCGGGCTCGAGCATCCACGCGACGCCCGCTGCCGTCGCGAGGATCGCGGCACCGGCGACGAAGAACTGCGGGTGGGCAAGGCCACCCCCTCCCAGCAGGACGGCGGCCGCGACCGTGCCGCGCAGGGTGCGACGCGCGAGCGCCGCCGCCGCAGCGAGGAACGTCACCGCGAACACGAGGTTCGAGACGTATCCGGCGGCGAGGTGCACGGCGAAGACCCCGCCCATCAGTCCCGCGAGCATCCAGCCCAGACGGTGCCCGCGCGTGCGGCGGTGCACGAGGGCGACGCACGCAAGTCCGACCGAGACGCCGGCGGCTTGCTGGAGCCCGGCGATCGCCGAGATCGGACCCGACCGCAGGGTCCCGGCGACGACCGCGATCAGGGCAGGCGCGCCTGGGCGGGCACCGACCCGTGCGATGCCCTCGGCGACGCCGAGCCGCGTCCACCAGAGGTAGACGGTCGCGTCGGGACCCGGTGGGAACGTCCATCCGTAGAGCAGGCCCGGCCAGGCGAACACCACCACGAGGGCGGTGGCGAGCAGACCGAGCAGCCCGAGGTCTCGACCCGACGCGCTCGCAGGCCGCGGTTCCTCAGGCGGGGGGCCGGTCGGGACGCCCGTGGCCTCACTCCGCCGTGAACGTGCCCTGCGCGGCCGCCGTCACGGTCGCGCCGTCGGCGGTGGCGCCCGTGACCGACGTGCACAGGAACGTGCCCCCCATGCGATCGGGCAGGGCGGGCGAGATCGTGACGAGACACTCTCCGTTCTCGGATCGGAACTGCACGGGTCCGTCGGTGCCCGCGACCGAGAACGTGAGCACGCGGGAGGGCGCCGTGGGCTGTTGGGCCGTGAACGATTCGCCGCCGAGCGAGAGCGTGCGGTCGCCTGCGGCGATCCAGGTCATCGCGAACTCGGCCGGTGGCGGCTCCCAGAGTGCGGGCAGACCCAGCGCGGGGTAGGTCTGCGAGACGTTGAGCGCTCCGGTGAGCGTGACCGAGGCGCTGCCCGACGCGAACCCGCTCTCGGCCTCCGGATCGATCGTCGGTGTCGCCGACCCGTCGATCTCGACGGGCGCGGCGGGGGCCACGGTCTCGGGGCCCGCGCGAGGCTCGTCACGCCCGCACGCCGCCGTGAGCAGCACGACCGTTGCCGTGAGCAGCGTGCCAGCCGTTGCGCTCCGTCTCAGCGTGACGATCTCCTCTCCGGGCGCTGACTGTACCCCCTGTTAGCATCGCCGCCATGCTGGACCACGCCCTCGTCGAGGAGGTCCTCGTCGCCGCCCGCACGCGCGGAGGAGCCTTCGCTGAGGTGTTCGTCGAGGAGACGACCGGCACGTCGATCCGGCTCGACGACGGCAAGGTCGAGGAGCTCACCACGGGCCTCGATCGCGGTGCGGGCGTGCGCGTCACGCACGGCACGAGCTACGGCTACGCCTACTCAAACCGCCTCGACCGTGAGGCCCTGTTGCAGGCCGCGGAAGCCGCGAGCGCCGCCCTGCGCGAGGGCGAGGCCGGGTCGGTCGTCGATCTGCGCACGCTCGAGGGTCCGGTGACGAACGCCGTCGAGCGTGACGCCGCGGGGGTGGCCGCTTCCGACAAGGTGGCGTGGTTGCGCGAGCTCGATGACGCCGCCCGCGCCTACAGCCCCGAGGTCAGCCAGGTCGTCGGCGTCTACGGCGACTCGCTGCAGCGACGGTTGATCGCGACGAGCGACGGGCGGTGGGTGACCGAGGACCGTCCTCGCATCCGGCTGGTCGCCCAGGTGGTGGCGAAGCGAGGCGACGTGATCCAGACCGGCTTCCACGGGCCGGCGGCGTGTGCCGGGGTCGAGTTCATCGACGCGCATCCGCCGCGCGCAACCGCCGAGGTCGCCGCGAAGCGCGCCGTGACGATGCTCGATTCAGCGCCCGCGCCCGCCGGGGAGATGACGGTCGTGCTCGCACCCGGCATGGGCGGCGTGCTCTTCCACGAGGCCGTCGGACACCCTCTCGAGGCCGATGCCGTCGACAAGGAAGCGAGCGTCTACCGCGGTCTGGTGGGCACCACCTGTGCCAGCGAGTTGATCAATGGTGTCGACGACGCGACGATCGCCAACGGTTGGGGCTCGTTCACCTTCGACGACGAGGGAACACCCGCGCAGCGCACGGTGCTGTTCACCGACGGCGTGCTGCAGTCGTTCCTCTACGACCGGCTGCGTGCCGACAAGGACGGCGTCGAATCGACCGGCAACGGACGTCGGCAGTCCTACGCGTCGCCGCCGGTCGTGCGCATGACGAACACGAACATCCTGAACGGCTCGAGCTCGCCCGCCGACGTGCTCGCCGACACGGCGAGCGGTGTCTACGTGACGTCGCTCGGCGGCGGTCAGGTGAATCCGGCGACCGGTGATTTCGTCTTCGGGGTGAGCGAGGGCTACCTGATCGAGCACGGCGAGGCGACGACGCCGGTGCGGGGCGCCAACCTGATCGGACGCGCGATCGAGGTCATGAGTGCCGTCGACGCCGTCGCCGACGACTTCGACACCTGGGAAGGGGTCTGCGGCAAGGACGGCCAGAGCGCGCCGGTCGGAAGCGGCTCACCGACGCTGCGCATCTCGAAGATCACGGTCGGGGGCACCGGTGCCTGATCTCGGCGACCTGGTGCGTGCCGCGGTCGAGGCGGCCGAGAGCGGCGAGGCCGTCGAGGCCTACGCCGAGGAGTCGCGCCAGACCGAGGCGAGCGCCTTGCGCGGAGAGGTCGAGGGCCTCGAGTTCGCGGAGTCCAGAGGCGTCGGGGTTCGCCTGATCCGCGACGGGCAGCTCGGGTACGCCTACGCCGCCGACCCGTCGCTCGACGAGGTGCGGGTCGCGGTCGGGCGAGCCAGGGAGAACGCGTCACTCACCGAGCCCGACGAGTTCAACGTACTGCCCGACGCCGAGGCCGCGACGGCCATCCCCGAGCTGTTCCGCAAGGACTCGGCCGACGTGCCGACGGCCGACAAGGTGCAGCTGGCGCTCGATCTCGAGCGGCGCCTCGTGAGCACCGACCCGCGGGTGACGAAGGTCGATCTCGCGCAGGTCGGCGACGCCGTCTCCCGCGTGGCGATCGCCTCGACCTCGGGTGTCGACGCCGAGTACTCGAGGACCGACGCCTGGGTGGTCGCGGTGACGCTCGCCGTCGAGGGCGACGAGACGCAAACGGGGTTCTCCTATCGCATCGCCAGGGCGCTCGACGAGCTCGGCGTTGAGGCGGTGGCCGACGAGGCGATCGAGCGTTCCGTGCGCATGCTGGGCGCCACGAAGCCCCCGACGGCCAAGGTGCCGGTCGTGCTGGATCAGTTCGCGGCCGAGGAGTTCCTGGGCGTGCTCGCGAGCGCGCTGAACGCCGAGAACGTGCTGAAGGGCCGCTCGTTGTTCGCCGACATGGTCGGCCAGCAGGTCGGGTCCGAGCTGTTCACGCTCGTCGACGACGGCACGATCCTCGACGGCCCGGGAGCCGCGCCCTTCGACGGGGAAGGCGTGCCGAGCGGGCGCACCGAGCTGTTCACGGCCGGCACGCTGAACGGCTTCCTGCACGACACGTACACGGCGGCGCGCATGGGCAACGGTCAACGCTCGACCGGCAACGCCAAGCGCGGTTCGTACAAGGGCTCGCCGGGCGTCGGGACATCGAACTTCTACCTCGACAACGGCACGACGCCGTTCGACGAACTGCTTCGCCAGGCGGAGGGCGGCGTGCTGATCGCCGAGGTGAGCGGGGTGCACTCGGGGGCCAATCCTATCTCGGGAGAGTTCAGCGTCGGTGCGACCGGGCTGCGCATCGAGGGCGGCGCGCTCGGCGAGCCGCTGCGCGAGATGACGATCGCATCGACGCTTCCCGAGATGCTCGCGGGCATCACCGGCCTCGGCGACGATCTGCGCTTCTTCTCGAGCGTCGGCACACCTTCGGTGCTGATCGGCGAGATGACGCTCGCCGGCGTCTAAGCTCGTCTAGGCTCCGCCCACGAGCCGCAAGGCGGGCTCGACGTGCACTACCCCGGCTCCGTACTCCTCGTCGAGCGCTGACTGCTTCGACGGATCGAAGACCACGACTCCGAGTTCGACCCTGTTCTTCATGACGTCGATGTCGGACCAGGTCATCTCCAGTCCGAGTCGCTCGGCGTTACCGTCGCCGAGGTCGCGCTGGGCTCGGCGCAGCTCTGCGAACGTGTGCTCCGCCGATGTCAGGCACAGAGGGCCGCCCCACGCTTCCCTGATCACGTCTTCGTGCACGCCAGGGTCGCCGGTGAAAGCGATCGTCACGACGTACGCGCCGGGTGCCTCGTCGTCGATGGGTTGCTCGAGGTAGGAGATCCAGGCGCCGGCATATGCCCTGATGTCTTCCGCGACTCGCATGGCGGCGATCCGGTCGTTCTCACCGGTCATCGACCGGTCGATATCGATCCATCCGCCCTGCGGCTCGTGGCACGGAACTGCGAACCGATCGCCTTCCTCGGCCGGATAGGGCTCCGGGGCACCCGCGTCGATCAACGTGAACCGCTCGCCGTCATAGGTTCCCACCACTTGGAACTCACCCCAGGTGGTGCCGCCCACCGACTCCTCACCGTCGACGTCGGCCCAGCTCCAGCCGTCGACGGGGACCCCGCCGCACTGGGGTGGGAGGGAGTCCAAGACTCCGCCGAGACAGAGCTCGGGACCGTCGGCATCCTCCAGAACCGTTGTAGTCGCCTCGTACCGTGGCTCGCCGGCGGTGGTGCCTGCGCTCGTGCTCGTGCTCGTGCCGACGGATAGCCCGGTCTCGTCAGCGCACGCGCCGAGCAGCGCGACGAGCGAGAGCGCGGCGGGGATGAGTTTCACGACGCCAACGTATGCCGCATATCCGGGCTCATGTGACAGCCGGATCGATGTCCCAGCTCGAATGGAGGCATGCCACTTGGATCAGGCAGTCCGGGCTCGCCGGAAGAGCACCGCGAGACCGGCGAGCACCGAAGCCAGACCGACCGCGGACGCGATCAGGAATGCCTGCGCGGGTGCCTGGGGGTCGTCGATGCTGCCGGCCAGCATCAGTAGGAACAACGACGCCACTCCCATCCCGGCGCCGAGGACGAGCGCGAGGGCGACCGAGAGACGCTGGCCGGCGGGAAGGAAGAGCCCGGCGCCCCCGGCCGACGCGATGCCCGTACCGATCAGGACCATCGCCCACATCATGTTCCTCTCGTCCATGCGGGCAGACTCACACGCGGTGAGGCAGGAAGGGAACCGGCGCAACCCTTTCATCGTGGAGCCGCCACACGTTCGTCGCATCGCCCACGAGGATCACGTCGGCTAGGACTTCGGGCGCTCGCGGAACCACTCAGTGAAGACCGAGCAGCGGCCTTCTTTGTCGAACTCCATCACGAAGACGTTGTCGAAGACGCGGTCGGGCGTGCCGTCGGCGTCGAAGTACGTGCTCACGCCGGTCGCAACCCCGCGGTCGCCATCGACGGCGAACGGCTCGTACCACGCGTCCCAGGTGCCGGGCTCGTCGGGCTCGGCGAGCCAGGAGGCGACGATCGCGTCGCGGCCGAACACGGGCTCGTCGGCGGGGTGGTATCGGTACTCGGCGTCGGCACTGAAGAGCTCGCCGATCGCGGCGGCATCGTTCGAGCGCCAGGCCTCGACGTAGCGGTCGAGCCAGCGCTGCAACGTCGGTCGATCCATCGAGCGGCCTCCTCTTCGTGCGGTCGGTACGCTCCGAGCGGCGATGACACGGCAGGGTATCCGCATCTCGAAGGTCGGCGTCGAACGTGTCGACGACTTCGAACCGCTGGCGCGATCGCTGCATGCACACCACCTCACGGTCGATCCGGCGATTCCGGGAATCCCGCCCCGCGACGAGAACGGCTGGTGGGCCATCCGCCGCGAGCGATACGCCCAGTGGCTCGCCGAACCCGATGCCTTCGCGCTGCTGGCGTCGGTCGAGGGCGTCGCGATCGCGGTCGGGTACGCGGTCGTGTCGATCCACGGTGCCGACGACTCTCACCGAACGGGACCGCGATTCGCCGAGCTGCAGTCGCTCGCTGTGCTCGAGGGCAGCCGCGGTGCGGGCATCGGTTCCGCGCTGTTGCACCGGGTCTACGAGGAGCTGCGCAGACTCGATATCGGTGAGCTCGCGATCGGGGTGCTCGCCACGAACCACGAAGCGATGCGTCTCTACGAGCGGGAGGGCTTCACGCCATGGGTCGTGACCACCCTCGGGAAGGTGCCGCCGGCCTGACTCAGATGGTGGCCTCGCGCACGCCCGTGGCGATCAAGCCGAGGACCAGCGCGGCGGCCGCGAAGCGGTAGAGCATGAACACCTTGAAGTCGTGCCGCTTCAGGTACGTCAGCAGACCCCAGATGACGAGGAAGCCGCTCACCCCCGAGGAGACGAACCCCCAGAAGAACTCCGCCCCGTAGCCCTGGAAGCCCGTCTGCACGAGGTCGGCCCCCTTGTACAGCCCGGCACCCGCGATGATCGGCAGCGAGAGCAGGAACGAGAACCGCGCCGCGGTCTCGCGGTCGAGACCGATGGCGCGAGCCGCCGTCATCGTGACGCCCGACCGGGACACGCCGGGCTGCAGCGCCATCGCCTGGGCCACCCCGAGGAACAGACCGGTGCGAACGCCGATCGACTCGAGGCCGCGGGCGCTCGGCATGCGCCGGTCCACCACGTACAGCACGACGCCGAAGATCACGAGCATCACCGCGATGAGCCACGGCGCCCCCAGGTTCTCCTGGATCACGCTCTCGAACACGGCGCCCACCACGGCGCCGGGCACCGTGCCGATGACGAGCGCCCAGGCGATGCGCTCGTCGGTGTTCGCGATGCGGCGCGCAGCGATGGTGCGCAGCCACGCTCGCAGGTACCGCCAGAGGTCGGTTCGGAAGTAGATCAGGGCGCCCAGCAGGGTTCCCATGTGCAGAGCGACGTCGAAGGTCTTCGCGAAGTCGGCGTCACCGCCGAGCTGCTGCCAGCCGAACACCCACGGCACCAGGATGAGATGACCCGAGCTCGAGACCGGCGCGTATTCCGTCGCGCCCTGTACGAAGCCGAGCACGATGGCCTGCCAGATGCTCACGGCCGCACATGCTATCCGAGGGCCGATGGGTCTCCGGTGCTCGACACAGCATCGTCATCACCCACGATCGAGATGGAGAGCAGCGCGAGGCTCGACGCTCGCGCGAGCCGTTCGACCGTGAGCGGATCGGTGAGGATCACCACCGGCGGACCGGTCGACGCTCCGGCGACCCCGGTGGTGACCGGCGCGTCGGACTCGATCACGTCGAGCACCTCGACCCCGGTTGCCACGGTCTCCGTATACGGCCTGCCAGCGTTGGCGCCGTAGGTCGCGAGCACGTCGATCTCGTCACCCGACCTCAGGGAACCCTCGGGTGGACCCGCCGGGAGCACGAACGCCCGCATCCCGGCCGGCACGAGCGCGGCGACCGGGCCGGCTCCGCGAGCGGCGAACCGTGTCTCGGTGAGCACCTCGCCCTCGGCGAGGTCGGCGCCCAGCACGCGCCCCGAGACGCCCTCGATCGCGGTCACGGCCCCGGGAGGCACCAAGGTGGAGGGCATGTCGATCAGGCGGAGCGAGTGGGGGTCGAGCGTCGCGCCTCGGACGAGATCGCTCGCCGCCACCACGACCGGCGTCGGCGCTCCCACGTCGGGGTGGCGAGCCTCGATGGCCGCGATGTGCGACTGGGCGGCGAGCGCCGCGCCGCCGGCCGCCAGGCCGGCGGCGGTGAACCACAGCAGTGCCGATCGAGGCAGCTTGCGCCGGAAGACGTCGAGCATGCCGGCACCGTAGCCCCACCCCGCCCGCCGATTCCGTGACGCGCGTCACATCCGACGCGCGATGGCGTTCAGTCTCCGCCTGAACCGGTGGGCTTGTGTGTGAGCGGCAGCACCCGGAGCCGGAACTCTTCCAGGGCGTCGCGTCCGACGATCTGCGCCGTCGCCTCACGCACCCGGTCGGCGAGCGCCTGTGGATCCTCGTCGGTGCGGAAGGTGAGCTCGACGCGGGCGAGCACGAGGTCGCCGGGCACGGGGCTCACACCTCGAGGCGCGCGCCGGAGAGGGCGGACGCGCAGACGCAATCGCGCGCCGACGGCAACGCCGGGATCACGGCGAACAGCAGGCCGCGGAGCTTCTCGTTGTTCTCGGCGAACACGCGCACGACCTCCTCGTGGGTCACCGGGGGGACCCCCTCGACGCCGACGTCGTAGTCCGTGATCAGCGAGATGTTGGCGTAGCAGAGCTCCAGCTCGCGGGCGAGCACGGCTTCGGGGTACTGGGTCATGTTGATGACCTCCCAGCCGGCGCTCGCGAACCACGCCGATTCCGAGCGGGTGGAGAAGCGCGGGCCCTCGATCACGACGACCGTGCCGCGCTCGTGCAGCCCGATCTCGAGTCGCCGCCCCTGCTCGACGATCGCCGAGCGCATCACGTCGCAGTACGGGTCGGCGAAGGAGATGTGCGTCGTCACCGGGCCGTCGTAGAAGGTGTTCGGCCGGTCGTGCGTGCGGTCGACGAGCTGGTCGCAGATCACGAACTCGCCCGGCTTCACGTCGGCCTGCAGCGAGCCGCACGCGTTCGGACCGAGCACGCGCCCCACCCCGAGCTCCTTCATCGCCCACAGGTTCGCCTTGTAGGGGATGCGGTGCGGCGGGTACTCGTGCCGCGTTCCGTGCCGGGGCAGGAACGCCACCCGCACGCCATCGACCTCGCCGATCGTGACCGGCGCGCTGGGCGATCCGTACGGCGTCTCGACCTCCACGGTCTCGGTGTCGTCGAGGAAGGAGTAGAAGCCCGAACCCCCGAAGACCCCGATGTCGGCCCTCGTCACGAATCGCTCCCTTCCTTCGATGGCGAGCTGGACGACGATCCGCTCGAGGTCGAGGTCGACGACGCAGACGACGTGGATGCTTCCTTCTTGGCGCCGGCGGCAGGAGCGTCGCTCTTCGAGTCCTTCTTGCCGTCGCTCGTGTCGGAGCCCGCGTCTTTCTTGTCGTCCTTCTCGGCTTTCTCCCCCGACCCGGTGGTGGCCTTCTTCCGCTGATCGGTCGCGTAGAACCCCGACCCCTTGAACGCGATCGCGGGCGGTGCGAACACCTTGCGCAGCTCCCCGCCGCACTCGGGGCATTCGGTGAGCGAGGCGTCGCGCATCGACTGCACGATCTCGAACAGATGACCGCAGCTGCGGCAGATGTACTCGTAGGTCGGCACGGCTCGCCGAGTGTACCGGCGACCGCCTCGTGTTTCGTGGCGACCGAGGCCGGGGCAACGAGGGTCCGAACGGACTACCCGGAACGGACGACTTCCCTGCACGGTTGCTTCGCGCGTACACTTCGGCTCCCGCACGAGGAGGCGCATCGTGAAGGTCAGGAAGGCGGTCATCCCCGCCGCAGGGCTCGGCACGAGGTTCCTGCCGGCGACGAAAGCCGTGCCCAAGGAGATGCTGCCGCTGATCGACACGCCGTCGATCCAGCTCGTGGTCGAGGAAGCCGTGCGCGCCGGCCTGACCGACATCCTCATCATCACGGCGCGAGACAAGGGGGCGATCGAGGACCACTTCGATCGCGCCCCCGAGCTCGAGGCGCTGCTCGAGGAACGCGGCAAGTTCGACGAGCTGAAGCAGATCCGCGAGCTGTCGGAGCTCGCCCAGATCCACACCGTGCGTCAGCACGAGGCGCTCGGCCTGGGGCACGCGGTCGGCGTCGCCGAGGCGCACGTCAGCGGCGAGCCGTTCGCGGTGCTGCTCGGCGACGACCTGATCCACCCGTCGGTGCCGCTGCTGCGGGAGATGCTCCGGGTGCACGAGCGGTACGGGCGCTCGGTGCTCGCCGCGCAGGAGGTCTCACGCAGCGAGATCTCGGCCTACGGCGCGATCACCCCCGAGATGATCGAGGAGAACCTGGCCCGTGTTCGCTCGGTCGTCGAGAAGCCGCCGCCCGACGAGGCCCCGTCGAACCTCGCCGCGATCGGCCGCTACGTGTTCACCCCCGAGATCTTCGACGCGCTGCGCGAGACCAAGCCCGGACACGGCGGCGAGATCCAGCTCACCGATGCGATCAACTCCCTCGCGCAGGAACAGGCGGTCTACGCGTTCACGTTCGAGCAGGGTCGGTACGACGCCGGCAACAAGCTCGACTACCTCAAGGCCACCGTCGAGCTCGCGATCGAGCGCGAGGACCTCGGCCCCGCGTTCAGCACCTGGCTCGTCGACTTCGTGCAGCGCAAGAAGCTGCTGTAGCTCGGCCTTCGGTCCGGTCGAGGGGGCAGCACCGATACACTGCGTCCATGGTCGATCGTCCCCCCACGGTGCACGATCACGATTCCGCCGAAGGCCTGATCTCGGTCGATGAGGCTCGCGCCCGGGTGCTCGACGCCGTCGCGCCGCTCGCGCCGCTGCACCTGGCCCTCACCGAATCGCACGGATGCGTCTCGGCCGAGGACGTGGTCGCCGCCGAGAGCCTTCCCGCCTTCGCCTCGTCGGCGATGGACGGGTTCGCCGTGCGTAGCGCCGACGTGGCGGAGGCCACCCCCGCTCGACCGGCCGAGCTCAAGATCGTCGGCCGAGCGCTCATCGGGCATCGGCCCGAGGCGACGGTCGGAGGCGGCGAGGCGATGGCGATCGCCACCGGCGCGCCGGTGCCCGCGGGCGCCGACACGATCGTGCCGATCGAGAACGCGCAGGTGCAGGGTGAGATCGTTCGCCTGCTGGAAGCCGCGCCGGCCGGCCGGCACGTGCGCCCTGTGGGCGAGGACGTCGCCGAGGGCACGGTGCTCGTCGAGCGTGGCAAACGGCTCGGCGGACCCGAGCTCGGCCTGCTCGCGAACGCCGGACACCCCACGCCGCTCGTGCATCCGCGCCCGCGTGTGATCGTGCTCTCGACGGGCGACGAGTTGATCACGCCCACCGAGACGCCGGAGTTCGGACAGATCCGCGATTCGAACGCCTACACGTTGTTCGGCGCCTTGCGTGAGGCGGGCGCGATCCCGGTGCTCGCGGGCATCGTGCGCGACGACCCCGAATCGCTGAAGCAGACCGTGCTCGACTACTTGATCCAAGCCGACGCGTTCATCAGCTCCGGCGGCGTCTCGGTGGGGGAGCGTGACGTCGTGAAGGGGGCGTTCTTCCGCCGTGGCGACATCGACTTCTACAAGGTGGCGATGCAGCCGGGCATGCCGCAGGGCTTCGGGCACATCGACGGCAAGCCGTACTTCGGCCTGCCCGGCAACCCCGTGAGCGTGTTCGTGAGTTTCGAGCTCTTCGTGCGTCCTGCGATGCTCAAGATGATGGGGCGCACGCAGCTCGATCGACCCGAGGTGACGGCCCGGCTCGCGGCCGACGTCAGCGGACCCAAGGGCAAGATGCAGTACGCCAGGGTCGTGGTCGAACGTGGTGGCGAGGGCTGGATCGCCACGCCGACCGGCGGCCGCGGCTCGAACCTGATCTCGACGGTCGCGCGTGCGAACGGTCTCGCGATGATCCCCCCGGGGACCGAGACCGCGCCGGCCGGTTCTCAGGTTCGGGTGATGGTCTTCCGTTCGGGCGAGGACTGATGACTTCGGTGGCGGATGCCGGTCAGGCGGGGGCCGACGGGGTCACGCGCATCGTCGAGGTCGGAGCCAAGCCCGAGACCGAGCGGGTCGCGACGGCCGAGTGCTGGGTCACGACGACCTCCGAAGCCGTCGGCCATCTCGTCACCGGCACGAAGAAGGGCGACCCGATCCAGACCGCGAAGATCGCCGGGGTCATCGGCGTGAAGCAGACGCCCACGCTGCTTCCTCACTGCCACCCGGTCCGTGTGACGGGGGCCGACATCGTGATCGAGCCCGATCAGATCGGTGGCCGGCTCCGGGTCGAGACGACGGTACGCGCGATCGACCGCACCGGTGTCGAGATGGAAGCCCTCACGGCGGCCGCGGTGGCGGCGCTCTCGCTCTACGACACCGCCAAGGCGTTCGACCGTTCCGCGCGGATCGACGGCTTGCGACTGCTCGCGAAATCCGGCGGCAAGAGCGGCGACTTCGTCGCCGACGCGTGAGACGGCGCTCCGCTGTAGCCCGGTCGGGGCGACCCGCTCGGTCGAGCGCCGTACGACACCGCGGTGGATAACCGGTGTCGAGGAGCTGGCTTGTGCAAAAGTGAAGCGAATCACAGGGATGTGATCGCTTCCCCCTAGATGTGGTGGTAGCGTCCCGAACCGGCCTAGATGTGGTAGCGGAAGCGGTCACAGACCCGTTCGGAGGCAGGGCGTGGAGTGGTTGCCCGTGGCGGTCTTGGGCATCATGTGGGTGGCGTTCTTGCTACCTACTCGGGGAAGAGCGCGGACCCCCCAGGGGTCGGTCGGAGAGTTCGAACGCAGGATGGAGCTGTTGGCGCAGGCAGAGGCACACGGCACCCAGGGCCGGTGGATCGTCACCCCGCGCAAGGGGGTGCGATTCATGGGGCCTGCCGAGCGCACCCGAGCGAGAGCGCGAGAGCGTCGCAGGCAGGTCTTCACGTTCATGCTCGAATCGATCGGCATCACGTCCCTCATCGGGCTCGTTCCACCGCTCCGTGTTGCGTGGGTCCTCACGGGTGGGCTGGTCGCACTGCTGGCGGTCTACATCTGGCTTCTGCTCACGATGAAGCACCGGGAGGCGCCATACCGCACCGCGCCTCA
>DASVGA010000432.1:0-8003 GCA_036379795.1 Actinomycetota bacterium
TGAAGCTCGACATCGGCCGTGAGACCACCCGTGGGCTCGGGGCGGGTTCGGACCCGGAGGTGGGCAAATCCGCGTCGACCGAACACGCCGATGAGATCGAAGAGATCCTCAAGGGCGCCGACATGGTCTTCATCACGGCCGGCGAGGGCGGGGGCACCGGCACGGGCGGCGCACCGATCGTGGCGGAGGTCGCCAAAGGCCTCGGCGCGCTCACGATCGGCGTCGTGACCCGGCCGTTCGGCTTCGAGGGACGCAGGCGGGCGACGCAGGCCGATCTCGGGATCACCGAGTTGAAGAAGGCCGTCGACACGCTCATCGTGGTGCCGAACGATCGCCTGCTCCAGGTCGCCGACCCGAACATGCCGATGGTCGAGGCGTTCCGCATGGCCGACCAGGTGCTCTTCCAGGGCGTCGACGGCATCACCTCGCTGATCACCACGCCGGGGCTCATCAACCTCGACTTCGCCGACGTCAAGTCGGTCATGTCGGGCGCGGGCTCGGCGCTCATGGGCATCGGCCTGGGCTCGGGTCCGGACCGCGCGACCGAGGCGTCGAAGGCCGCGATCAGCTCTCCGCTGCTGGAGAGCTCGATCGACGGCGCCAAGGGCGTGCTGCTGTCGATCGCCGGGCCGACCGACCTCACGCTGCACGAGGTGAATCAGGCGGCCGAGGCGATCACCCGCGTCGCGCATCCCGACGCGAACGTCATCTTCGGCGCGGTCGTCGACGACGCCTTGGGCGAGGAGGTCCGCGTCACCGTCGTGGCCGCAGGTTTCGACAAGGTGGCCCCGGTCGCGACCGGTGGCAACCAGTTCGAGTCGAGGCTCTCGCGGCTCCTCGAGGAGCCCGTTCGCTCCGATGAGCCGGCGGGCGGATCGGTGCCGTCGATCCTCGTCGACATCGATGACGAGGCCGATGTGTTCACGACCGGCGAGCACGAACCGCAGCGTTCGGTGACGTTCGACGCCGAGGAGGATCTCGACATCCCGGACTTCCTGAAGAGCTGAGACGACCGCGCGAGCCCCGAGCCTCGCCCGATGAGCCCGACAGGGCTTGGGGGCGGGGAGGGATCGAGCCCGGAGGCGCCCTTCCCCCGCCTCTCGGCCGCACGACCTTCCCGCCCCCGTTCCTTCGTTCGGGCTCCTGCGAGATGTCACCATGACGACGATGCATCCCGACCGGGCGACTATCGAGGCGAACGTCGCGGCCGTCCGTGAGCACCTCGCGCGCGCCTGCGAGCGATCGGGACGAGATCCCTCGTCCGTCACCCTCGTGGCTGCGGCCAAGACGCAGCCCCTCGCCCGGGTGACGGCGGTCGTCGAGGCCGGGGTGGCCTGCGTCGGGCACAACTACGTTCGTGAGCTTCGCGTGCAGCACGACCAGGTTTCCGGCGCTCGATGGCACTACATCGGGGTGCTCCAGACCGGCACCGCCCACCACGTCGCCGGCCTCGCCGACGTGGTGGAGACCGTCGCCGGTGGGCGCGCGACCGAGCGGGTCGCACGCCGGGCCGCTCAGGCGGGGCGGACCGTCGACGTCCTGATCGAGGTCGACTTCACCGAGCGACGCACCGGCGTGACCTCCGATCAGGTGCACGCCGTCGCGGACGCCGTGGCCCGCCTCGACGGCCTCCGGCTCAGGGGGCTGATGACCGTGCCCCCCGCCGGACGCACGGCCGACGATGCCCGTCCCTGGTTCCGGCGCCTCCGGGAGCTCAGGGATGCCCTGGCGCAGAACCATGCCGACATGGTGGACTTGAGCATGGGGATGTCGTTGGATTACGAGGCTGCAGTAGAGGAAGGCGCTACGATGGTGCGCATCGGAACGGCGCTGTTCGGACCGAGGCAGGCGACCGGAACACCTCACGACCCAGCGTGAGGCGGCCGGGACACGAGAGGAAGCGGAGATGGCCGGCGTGTGGAAGAAGACCCTGAACTACTTGGGGCTCGTCGAGGAGGACGAAGACTTCGTCGACGACATGCCCGAGGCAGATCCCGCTCCCGTCCGACGGATGCGGCCGCAGGCCGTGCGCGAGGTGCCCGCCGAAGCCGAAGGCGTGGTGCGCACGATCGCGTCGCCTCGTTCGGTATCGACCGGCATGAGCTCCATCCACAAGTCCGAACCGAAGCGGTTCAACGAAGCGAGAGAGGTCGCCGACCGGTTCAAGGACGGCACCGCCGTCATCATGAACCTCCAGGCGACCGAGGACGCGATCGCGAGGCGCCTGGTCGACTTCGCCAGCGGCCTCGTCTACGGGCTCGACGGCAAGATCGAACTCGTGGCCAACCGCGTCTACCTGCTGAGCCCGGCCGACGTCGAGGTGTCGGCCGAGGAGCGTGAGCGCATCGCCGGCACCGGCTTCTACAACCAGTTCTGAGCGCTGGCGACCCGCCGCGACGCGGCTGTTAGCCTCTGGCACCGATGGATCGACTGATCTGCGTCGCCCTCACGCTCATCTGGATCATCCTGCTGATCCGCGTCATCCTGAGCTGGGTCCAGCTCGCGGGCTGGCGACCGCCCGCGACGGGTCCGATACGATCCGCCTACGATCTGCTCTTCGACGTGACCGAACCGCCGCTGCGTGCGCTGCGGCGCATCCTCCCCCCGGCAGGTATGTTCGACCTCTCGGTCGTGGTGGCGTTCATCATCATCTTCGTCATGCGCACGGCGTTCTGTTGATCAGGAGGGGATCCATGGGCAAGGACAAGACCAAGGGCACCGATGCGAGCTCGCCGAAGCCCGCCGAGCCTCGCGCCAGGCTGACGCCGATCGACGTGCAGCAGAAGGAGTTCCGGGTCTCGCGCTTCGGTGGCTACAAGATGCGTGACGTCGATGAGTTCCTCGATCAGATCACCGACACGCTCACCGCGCTCACGATCGAGAGCGACCGGCAACGATCCCCCGGCGCCTCCGATCCGTTGACCGCCTCGCCCGATCTCGACGATGTCGCTCGCCAGGCGGACGAGATCATCGCCCGCGCTCGCGCCGACGCGGCGCGGATCGTGGCCGAGGCGAAGGCGACGGGCGCGGCCAGCTCGATGTCGGCTGCCGGCCCGGCAGATCGCCCTGCGGTCAACGCGTTCCTGGCGCGCGAGCGCGAGTTCCTGCAATCGCTCGCCGGGCTCGTGCAGGAGCACGCCGAAGCGGTCAAAGGCATGGCCAGGTCCGCCCGGCCCACGCCGACGAAGACCAAGCCCGACTCACCCGCGGGTGAGTCGACCCAGGGCGCACCGGCCTCCGCCGGGGCAGCGGCGGGACCGACTGCCGCCGGAGCGGTCTCCGCACCGGCGTCCGAGCGATCCACCGGGGAGTCTCCGACACCCCCCGCCGGAGACGATGCGACGGGGGCGACCGCGGTTCAGGACACGGTGCCGACCCCGGCCGCCGGGTCCGCCGGGTCGCCCAGGGACGAGGCCTCCCGCGAACCCACCAGGCTGCCCGAGTCCGAGGAGACCGTGCACGTGCAGGAACCGGCCTCGGCCACCGCGTCCCGCGGCGACGGTGAGGCCGACGGGGACCGATCGCTCAGGGATCTCTTCTGGGGAGAGGACTGAGCCTCGAGCGCAGCGGTGAGCGCCGCTACGGCCCCGACGTCGCGCGGCGCTACCTCGTCGCGCTGACGCTCGGCGCGGTCACCCTCGTCTCACTCGCGGTCGGGCTCTCCGTCGAGCGGGGCGCCACGCTCGTCGGCCTCGCCGTCGTGGCGGGCGTCCTGTCGCTCGTATCGCTCGCCGACGGCTCGATCAGACGTCTGCGGTCCCGGCCGTCTCCGCGCGCACGAGGCTGATCCGCACCGGCTCCCCCTCGATCGACGTGTCGACCCGGGTCCCCTCGACCTCCGCATCGTGCACCTGGAGCGCGAGCGTCTCACCGGCCACGGTCTCGCGGTGGGCGGCGAGCGCGGCGGCCACGACCGGGCCCGCTTCCACCCCGAGGCGGATGCGATCGGCGACGTCGAGTCCGGCGCTCTTGCGGGCATCCTGGATCGCCCTGATCAGCTCGCGAGCGACGCCCTCGCGACGCAGGTCGTCGGTGAGCTCGAGATCGAGCGCGAGCGTGACGCCGCCCTCGCTCGCCACCCCCCAGCCCTGTCTCACGTCCTGCGTCAGGTCGACGTCATCGGGCGTGAGCGCCACCTCGCCGCCCGACGTCGTGATGTCGACCGACCGGCCCATCGCGAGCTCCCCGGCGAGCGCGCCGCCGTCGTCGTCGGCCAGGGCCGAGGCGACCTCCTTCACCCTCGGTCCGAGCCGCGGTCCGAGCGCCTTGTAGTTGGGCTTCGCGTGCCATCGGCCGAAGGTGTCGGCCGACTCGGCGAAGACCACCCGATGCACGTTCAGCTCATCGGCCACCAGATCGAGCAGCGGCTCCAGCCCCTCGTGGCTGCCGGGCAGATGCACCACCGCTTCCGACAGGGGCTGGCGCACGCGGGTCTTCGTCTCCGTGCGCACGGCTCGGCCGAGCCCGACGATCGTTCGTGCCGCCGACATCGCGTCGTCGAGCTCGACGTCGATCGCGGCCTCGTCGACCCGAGGGTAGTCCGCGAGGTGCACGGAATCGGGGTCTCCGTTGCGCCCCGCGGCGAGGTTGCGCCACATCACCTCGGCGATGAAGGGCGTGAACGGCGCCAGCAGGGCCGAGACCGTGACCAGACACTCGTGCAGCGTGTGGAACGCCGCCGCGGCGTCATCACCGGCTTCGCCGCCGGGGTTCCAGAACCGGCGCCGTGAACGGCGCACGTACCAGTTGGAGAGGTCGTCGACGAATCGCTCGATGCGGCGGCCCGCGCCGGTGGCGTCGTAGGCATCGAGGCCGTCGCGGGCGGCGCGGACCGTCTGCGCGAGCTGGGAGAGCACCCACCGGTCGAGCAGGGACCGTTCGGCGAGGGGGGGCGCCGGTGACGACGGATCGAACCCGTCGGCGTTCGCGTAGGTCACGAAGAACGCGTGCACATGCCGCAGCGTGAGCAGGAACTGGCGAAGCACGTCGTCGAGCACCTCGTGACTCATACGTCGCGAGGCCCAGGGCGAGCCGTTCGTGATCATGAACCAGCGCAACGCGTCGGCGCCCTGGCGGTCGAGCGCCTCCCAAGGATCGAAGATGTTGCCGAGTGACTTCGACATCTTGCGGCCGTCGGCCGCAACGATGTGCCCGAGGCAGACGACGTTGCGGTAGGCGGTCGAATCGAAGTGCAGCACGCCCTCGGCCATGAGCGTGTAGAACCAGCCCCGGGTCTGGTCGATCGCCTCGGAGATGAAGTCGGCCGGGAAGTGCCGCTCGAACTCCTCGACGCCACGCCCGAGCTCCGGATGGTAGCCCCACTGCGCGAAGGGCATCGCACCGGAGTCGTACCACGCGTCGATGACCTCGGGCACGCGCCGCGCCTCGTCGCCGCACTCGCGACAGTCGAAGACGATCTCGTCGATCCCGGGGCGGTGGGGGTCGACCCCGGTCACGTCGCGCCCCGCTAGTTCGCCGAGTTCGGCGAGCGAGCCGACGGCGCGTAGATGGTTCCGCCCGCAACGCCAGATCGGCAAGGGGGTACCCCAGTAGCGTTCACGCGACAGCGCCCAGTCGACGTTGTTCTCGAGCCAGTTGCCGTAGCGGCCGTGCTTGATGTGATCGGGGAACCACCCGACGTGCTCGTTCACGTCGAGCAGGCGGTCCTTCACCTCGGTCGTGCGCACGTACCACGAGGTACGCGCGTAGTAGAGCAGCGGTGTGTGGCACCGCCAGCAGAACGGATAGTTGTGTTCGTAGGTCTCCTCGCGCAGCAGCACACCCCGGGCACGCAGGTCCTCGATGATCAACGGGTCCGCGTCCTTCACGAACATCCCGCGGACGAAGTCGGGGCCGAGACCGGTGAAGCGCCCGTCGTCGCCGACGGGCTTGTGCACGGGCCAGCCCTGCTCGCGGCCGACGGCGAGGTCGTCGGGACCGAACGCCGGCGCCAGGTGCACGATGCCGGTCCCGTCGTCCATCGAGACGAACGACCCCGCCACGACCCGGTGGGCGCCCTCGACGTTGGGATAGGGAGGCTCGTACCGCGCGCCGACGAGCGACGCTCCTTCGAGCCCTCGCTCACGGCGCCAGCCGTCGCCGAGCACCGGCCCCGCGAGGGTCGCCGCCACGACGACGCGGGCGCCGTCGCGTTCCATGATGTCGTAGGCGGCGCCGGCTGCCACCGCGACCCCGGTGTTCGAGGGCAGCGTCCAGGGGGTGGTGGTCCACACGAGCAGTGACGCGCCGTCGAGGCCCGGCTCGTCCGTCTCGACGATGGGGAACCGCACGAAGACGCTGGGGTCCTCGACGCTCTCGTAGCCTTGCGCGACCTCGGCGTCCGACAGGGCGGTGCCGCAACGCGGACAGTAGGCCGTGACCCTGTCGGCTTCCTGCAGCAGGCCTCGCTCGAACAGCGACTTCAACGACCACCAGACCGACTCGACGTAGTCCGGCGCCATCGTCCAGTACGCCTCCTCGAGGTCGACCCAGTAGCCGATGCGCTCGGTGAGGCGCTCGAACTCCCCGACGTATCGCTTCACCGACGCGCGGCAGCGATCGTTGAACTCCGCGATGCCGAACGCCTCGATGTCTCGCTTGCCGGTGGTGCCGATCTCCTTCTCGACCTCGAGCTCGACCGGCAGGCCGTGACAGTCCCAGCCCCCCTTGCGGGGCACGAGGTGCCCGGTCATCGTCTTGTATCGCGGGTAGACGTCCTTGAACGTGCGGGGCTCGACGTGGTGCACGCCCGGCTTGCCGTTCGCGGTCGGGGGCCCCTCGTAGAACATCCACAGAGGGGCGCCTTCTCGCTGCGCGAGCGATGCGTGGAAGACGTCGCGCTCCTTCCAGAACGCGAGCGTCTCGAGCTCGAGCTCCGGGAAGCTCGCGCCCGTATCGACCGGCCCGAACGCAGCCATCGGTTCCTGCTCCTCACTCAGGGAACGAAAGAGCCTCGTCCCAACGTGTCGCCGGGACGAGGCGTCGGTGCTGCCCCGCGGTACCACCCCGCGTTGCCGGGCCCTCTCGGGCGCGGCCGCTCACGACCCCTTGCGGGGTCTCCCGCTGTGACGGGCGGGCTCCGCCTGCGTCTCCCACGGCCCGCGGGCCGGCTCGGGCAGGGGCTCGGGGATGATGTCCGCGCGGGGCTCGGCGCCGGGCTCGCACCGCCCCCGGCTCGCTCGGGTACCTCACGGGTCCGCGCGGCGCGTTCCCGTCATCGCCTGTTCGACCGATGCTACACGCTCCCCACAACGCACGCTCGTTCGACACGAGCGCGGCAGCGACGTCCACGAGTCCGATCTTGCGCCTGACCTGCGGGAACGCTGGCCGGAGACCCTCATCTGCTACCCTTCGCCGGCTATGGCCCAGACCAAGCTGACCGCCAAGGAGATCGCCGACCTGAAGGGTCGCCTCGAAGAGGAACGTGGGGAGCTCCGCGAGCAGCTCACCACGATCGAGGAAGAGACCTTCGCGACGTCGCAGTCCGAACTGTCGGGCGACGTCGGCCTCGACGACGAGTCCGCAGACGCCGGGACCGCCACCTTCGAGCGCGAGAAGGACCTCTCCATCGAGAACAACGTGCGGGATCTGCTCGCCAAGATCGAGCGGGCGCTCTCGCGCATCGATGACGGCAGTTACGGCATCTGCGACCGGTGCGGCAAGCCGATCGAGAAGGCGCGCATCAAGGCGCTTCCCTACGTCGATCTGTGCATCAAGGACGCGCAGGCGCGATCGCGCCGCTGACGATCGTGGACCGGGCCCGGCGCCGCGCCGCCGTCTGGCTCTTCTCCCTGGCAGCGGGCGCCTACCTCGCCGACAGGCTCACGAAGATCTGGGCGGAACAGCGGCTGCCGGGCGATCCGATCGAGGTGATCCCCGGCGTCCTCACGTTCCGTTTCGCCACGAACCCCGGCGGCGCCTTCAGCTTCGGGCAGAGCGCTCCGTGGTTCTTCGCGACCGTCACCGTCGTCGTCGCCGCCACGATCGTCGTCACGGCCTTCCGT
>DASVGA010000433.1:0-2194 GCA_036379795.1 Actinomycetota bacterium
GGTCCTGCACGAACCCGCCGAACCGCACGTCGGGCAGGTCACGCTGGGTCACGACGGCCACCACGCCCGGCAGCGCCTGGGCCTTCGAGGTGTCGATGCGCACGATGCGCGCGTGCGGGTGGTCGGCGTAGCGGAACTTCGCGTGCGCCTGCCCCGTCATCGTGAGGTCGGCGGTGTATCGGCCGGTGCCTGTGACCTTCTCCTTGCCGTCGGACCGTACGAACGAGGGCGACGACGCGATCTCTGTGGACACCAACGGGCACTCCCTTCCCGAACGGGCGCCTATCGTAAGCGACGGGCCGCTCCCGAGACTCCCCCTGCAGGGGGCGCTCGTCGCTCACCCTGGGCGGCCTCGAGATCACGCACCGGACGACTTCGATGTCGCGATCTCGGTGGCGTGCATCCTGCTTGGGCTGGAACGAGGATCGGTCCGGGCGTTCTGCTTCGGTGCAATGACCGAGGTGGACGGCCCCGCGTCACGCCGCTAGGGTCGTGCGATCGCATGAGGGGTGCGAAGTCGGTCGTCGTAGGCGCGTTGCTCGCTGCTCTGGTCGTGGCGGCGTTTCCGGCGACCGCAGGTGCGTCGAGCCCCGACGACATGCGGCGCAGGCTGCTCTCACTCACGAACTCAGCCAGGCGCGAACACGGCATCAGAGCCCTCGATCTCAACTGGCGGCTGTCGAGAGACGCCCTGCAGCACTCCCGTCGCATGGCCCAGAGCAGGACCGTGTTCCACACCTCGAACCTGTACCGCCTCATCAGACCGTGGAAGCCGTCGATCTGGGGCGAGAACGTCGGCATGGCCGGCACCGTCAAGCGCGTGCACCGGCTGTTCATGCGGAGCTCGGCCCATCGCGGCAACATCCTCAGAGCCAGGTTCTCGAAGATCGGGATCGGCGTGGTCAGCCACGGCGGGCGGGTATGGACGACCGTCATGTTCTACGGCCGGTGACCAGGACCGACTGACCCACAGCCCACGGGCCCACGGACGGACGCCGGGCGCCTCAGCCGATCAGGGATCGGATCTGACGCAGGGCCACCGTGAGCCGTGCCAGGTCGCCGACGCCGTCGACCGACAGGCTCCGCATGAACCTGGTGAAGCGCGTGAACGCCTCGTCGCGCGATTCCAGGAACTTCTCCACCGCCTCGTCGATCGGCAGGCCTGTGCACTCCTCGAGCACGGCTTCGGCGAGGCTCCGCCGCAGCGTGAACAGGTCGTCTTCCATCGACTGCAGCGCCCATCGGTGCCATCGGGACCCGCTCGGCATCTCCTCGATCTGCTTCTCGAGCCAGTCGAGCTGCAACCGCTCCCCCAGCAGGAAGAACGCCCGGGCCACCTCGAGCACGGTGCGCCCCGTGGCGTGCGACACGGTGATGATGTCGGGGCCGTGCACCAACTCGGCCTGGAACGCGTGACGCCGAGCCAGGCGCGCCGGCACGCCCTCTGCCTCGAGGCGCCTGGTGAGGTGCTCGTGCTGTTCGCGCCACGCCTCGGGTCCGATCTGATCGATGACGTCCGAGAGCTCACCGAACGACTCGCGCGCGTCGTCGACGGCTTCGTCGAGGCCGCGACCGGTGGCGTGTACGAGGTACCAGCGTGAGGTGGTTTCCACGAGCCAGTCGACGCCGCTCATCAGCTCGTTCTGGATGTCCGGATCGATCTTCCCATCGAGCGCCTCGACGTCGGACCAGCGCTCCACCGCACCGGTCACGTCACGGGCGATCCGGTAGGCCCGGACCACGTCGGGCACGCTCGCGCCGGTCTCGGTGACCATGCGCGAGACGAACGTGATGCCTTGGGAGTTCACGACGTCGTTCGACACGATCGTGGCCACGAGCTCGCGCCGCAGCGGATGGTCATCGAGCAGATGACCGAACCGTTCCACGATCTTGGCCGGGAAGTATCGGCGGAGGTCCCCCGCAAGGTAGGGCGAGTCGGGGAGGTCCGAATCGAGCAGCGCAGTGAAGATCGCCCGCTTGGCATACGCGAGCAGCACGGCGAGCTCGGGCCGCACGAGGCCTTCGCCGGCGGATCGGCGCTCGGCCATCCGGTCCGATGACGGAAGGAATTCCACGTCGCGCTCGAGCTCGCGCTCGCCGGCTTCGAGCTGCAGCATCAGGTCCTCGTATGCCTCCACGCGCTGGGCCGAGATCTCCACGTCCTGCGAAAGGATCTGGGCCTGTTGGTAGTTGT
>DASVGA010000434.1:0-3208 GCA_036379795.1 Actinomycetota bacterium
GGCCGAACGCCATCATGTGCGAGGCGAGCGCGCTCGCCCCCGCCGACGTGCCCGCGATCACGGCTCCCCGGTCCTGGGCGAGGTGCAGCGCGTGGTGGAGCCTGGTGCCCGCCACGATCGACGTGAGCCGGAGCTGGTTGCCGCCCGTGAGGAAGACCCCCGTGGCATCGCTCAGCTCGCCGACGGCATCGGGGCTGTCGGCCTCGGCGCGTTCCTGAGGCCGCATCCCGGTGACGCTACCGACACCCAGCTCGAGGAAGAGCGCCTCGTAGAGCTGCAGTGCCTGCTCGCTGATCTCCGACGCGGTCGCGATCACGGCCACGCGAGACTCTGCTCCACCCGCGAGCTTCACGAAGCGCTTGAGGATCTGCCGGCCGCGGAGCTTGTCCTCGGCGCCCCCGATCAACATGATCGAGCCGGCGCCCCCGGTAGCGGGCACGAGCTTCGCTGCACGGCGGGTCTGTGGCATCGTCGCCAAGTCTAGACCCGGCCCGGGCCGTGTCGGGCATCGAAGTGCGAACCCGTGATTTCCACGTCGACAGCAGCGTCGTCGAACGCCGGGACGGAACCGATCAGCGTGACCACGCGTCGGTCGACCAGAGCGCCAGCGCGATCAACAGAGGCTGGAACGCAAGCCGTCCCCACCGCTCGGCGTCGGTGTCGAGCCCGAACGCGTCGGCGCCCGAGAACGCCTGTGTGAGGTTTCCGACGAAGACGACCGCGAGGAAGGTGGCGAGCGCCCATCCGACCTGGTGACGGCGCTCTTCGGGCGCGAGCACGAGCGCCCCGGCGAGCGCGACTTCCATCACGCCCGTCACCACGACGACCGCCTCCCGCAACGGGATCCACGAGGGCACCAGCGGCAGGAACCGCTCGAGTACGACGAAGTGCGCGAGGCCGGTGAAGACCAACGCAAGCGCGAGGGCCCAGCGAGTGACCGCCTTCATCGCCTCGACGCGCTCAGACCGAGCGCGCGTTGCGGGCGCCTCAGCCGGGCTTGAAGGGTGGCCTGCCGTCGTCGGGCGTGGACACGACCAGCGGGTCGGCTCCGGTGAGCCGGGCGAGCGATGCGGCCACCCGATTGAACCCGTCGCGGTCCCATGCGCCCACCGAATCGGCCACGCGACCGTCGTCGTCCACGAGGAACAGCGTCGGCACCGACTCGATCGCGTAGGCGTCGGAGATCACGTACGGGGGCGGATCCTCGATCGAGGCGATGCCCATGTCGTGCTCCTCGGTGAACCGCTCGAGCTTCGGCATCGGGTCCTGCCCGATGCCGACGACGGATCCGGGGAATTCTCGCTCGAAGGCCTCCATCACCGGCGCCGCGAGCTGGCAGGTGGGGCAGGTCACCTTGTAGAAGAACAGGCCTCGGGGCCCGTCGCCGAACGCGACGCCTTCGATCGAGGGTGCGACGTCGCCGGCCTGCAGGGGACTCATCGGGTCAAGGGTACGCGGCGGCCACGCGCTCGGCGTCACGCATGAGCCGCAGCACGTTGCGCCCGGCGATCAGCTGGAGCTCGTCCTCGGTGTAGCCCCGGGTAGCGAGCTCGGTGAACAGCGCCGGGTAGCACGAGACATCGGTGAGCCCGTCCGGCATCGTTCCCACGCCGTCGAAGTCGCCGCCGACGCCGATCGTCGCGACCCCCGCGATGTCGCGCACGTGGTCGATGTGGTCGGCGACGTCGGAGACGGTGGCGGCGACATCGTGTTCCCCGAACCAGGCGTCGACGGCTTCCGTGACGAGCGCATGGTCGTCGGGATGCTCCTTCCGAAGGCGTCCGGCGAGCTCCCAGCCCTCACGGTTGATCGTCGCGCCCTCGGCGGTCAGGAACTCGGGCACGAAGGTCACCATCACCACACCACCGCTGCGTCCGACGGTGTCGAGCACGTCGTCGGGCACGTTGCGGGTCACGTCTGCGAGGGCTCGGGCCGACGAGTGGCTGAACACCACGGGAGCGTCGCTCACCTCGATGGCCTGGCGCATGGTGTCGGGCGAGACGTGACTGAGATCGACGAGCACGCCGAGCCGGTTCAGCTCGCGCACGACCTCCTCGCCGAATCGTGTGAGCCCGCCGTGCGGATGCTCCCCGGTGGCCGAGTCGGCCCAGGGCGTGTCGTCGTTGTGCGTGAGGGTGAGGTAGCCGGCCCCTGCGCGCGCGAGCGCTCGGAGCACGCCGAGCGAGCTCGCGATGCAGTGGCCACCTTCGACGCCGATCATCGATGCCACCCTGCCGCTCGAGGCGATGCGCTCCACATCGTCGGCGGTTCGCGCGAGCCCGAGGCGCTCGGGGTGACGGGCCGCGAGCTCGTGGAGCGCCTCGATCTGCTCGAAGGTGCGGGTCGCGGCCTCGTGCTCGGGCAGGTCCGACGGCACGTAGACCGACCAGAACTGGCCGCCGACGCCACCGGCTTCCAACCGGGGGAAGTCGGTCTGCAGCGTGGGACAGGCCTCGGCCGGCTCGAGCACGACGGAGGGGTCGGCCTCCCTGGCCTGGCGCAGAGCCCACAGCAGGTCGTTGTGCCCATCGATCAACGGAGCCGATCGCAGCAGCTCGACGATGCGATCGGGCTGTGGGGACTCGGGCATGCCTCAGCCTAGGGGCTCGATCAGACCGTGCGTCAGCAGCGATCGCCGAGGCAATCTTCGGAGAAGACCTCCTCGCCGTCGACCGTTCCCACGAACGACCCGCGGATCGCGTCGACGCTGATGTCCTGCTCACGCGCGGCGACCTCGCCGTCGAGGCGAAGCTCACGTCCGTCGTCACTCGTGCCGCTGCACGTCACGTTCACCCGGTCGGCTCCCCCGGTCGAATCGGAGGCGCACTCCAAGACCTCGGAGACCTCGAGTCCTTCCTGCTCGAAGGCGGCGGTGCCGGCGGCGGCCGCAGCGTTCCTCACGGCGACCTCGACGGTGTCGTCGACGATCTCCTGCTGCTGTTCGTCGGTGCAGGCGGCAAGGACGCCGGTCATCAACACCGTCGCGATCGACGCACGAACGATGGCTCGGGTGAGCATCTGGTCCTCCTTCATGTTCGGTGCTCGATGCAGCGGGGCATACCCTACCCATGGGCCACGCAACCGCATGACCCGCGACCCGACGGGAGGGACGTATGAACGACCGACCAGACGACGACGAGCACGGAGATCCGATCCCCGAAGCCGACGCGCTCGAGCCCGCCTTCATCGACCGGGCCATCGCCGACGC